>NZ_LZLU01000108.1:0-16985 GCF_001673415.1 Mycobacterium sp. 1165196.3
CGCCGCCGGGGACCGCCGGCAGCCGCGGGTTGGGGGTGACGCCGGTGTCGATGACGGCCACGGGCACCCCGTTGCCGGTGCTGTACTGCCAAGCCTTTGTGATGTTGAGCAGGTTGAAGCCCGGGGCCAGCTGCGCCACGTCGGGGTTGCGCACGGTGATCGGGGTCGAGCAGCTGTTGGCACGGCGCATCGGCTGATCGGATCGCGGGGGACCGTCCGGCGGCACCATACCCGGATCCACCGGTGGTGGTGTAATGGCAAGCGCGACAGGGGTATTGGATGATAATGCGACCAATGTGACAGCGGCGGCCACCGCCGCGGCCCTTCTC
This sequence comes from Mycobacterium sp. 1165196.3, assembly GCF_001673415.1. Taxonomy (NCBI): domain Bacteria; kingdom Bacillati; phylum Actinomycetota; class Actinomycetes; order Mycobacteriales; family Mycobacteriaceae; genus Mycobacterium; species Mycobacterium sp. 1165196.3. Next base: position 330 of record NZ_LZLU01000108.1, read on the forward strand.
AGTGGCGAATCCACGTGAAGAGCCCTCCCAAGGCCGCCGCCGCCGGCAGCAAAACGATGAACGCGAGCACTTCCACCCACTCGACGGTCAACCGGATGAATGGCCTAAACCGCATCGCCGGCACCAAAAGCGCTGCGGCCAAACCCAATGCGGCGAAGGTCGCCACCGCCACCGCCGGCCACATCAACCCGGCCATCACGTCGTGCGGCGCGGCGACGGCATACTTGACCACGCCCGCGCACACCGCCGCGGACGCCCCGCACACCAGGGCGATGGCCTGATACTTGGCGGCGAACCCGCGACCCTGGGTCAGGAAGATGCCGGCCACCAGCCCGGCCACCACCAACGCCAACCACGCCCACGGGCGCCCCGGCGCCAGCACGCCCCACACCGCGGCGGGCAGCACTATCGACACGCCGACGCACAGTCCCACCTGGACCGCGTTGACCAGCCGCGCCGAGGCGGCGATCGCGGCGCCGCGCGCGCTGATGTCGGTCAATTCATTGTCCTCGTCTTCGGATTCGTCCTCGCTGACCGGGGACACGGTGTCGACGGGCATCCCCTCGCGCCGCGCGAACAGGTCCCGCCCGGTGATCGATCCGAAATGCGGCGGCCGGACCCGGGCGACCCACAGCGCGATCAGGGGAGCCATCCGGACCAGCACAAGCAGTCCGACCAAGACGCAGACCGCCAGCACCTGAGCCGAGGCCGGCCGGAACATCCGGACGGCGGCGACGGCGGTCAGCACCCCGAAGACCGTCACCACCGCGGTGACCACCGCGGTCTGCCAGCGGTTCCGCGCCGTCACCCCGATGGCGATGGCGCCCAGGATCACGATGACGGCGCCGATCAGCCCGTGCGCCGCGCCGAGCCGCCCCGGCGGCGCGCAGCCCCCGGCCGTGGCCAGCGACAGGACCGCCAGCCACGCGAAGCCGCTGAAGAGGTCGCGCCGCTCCCGCCACCCGCTGCGCACCACCAGCGTGGCCACCAGCAGCAGGACACCGACGGCGCCGGCGACCGCGGCCGGGACGGGGCCGTCGGTGAATGTCCGGGCGCGCAGCGTCAGGGCCACCACGACCCCGACCGCCATGGCGATCACCGCGACCGCGGTGTGGGCGGCGGTCAGCGGCGTCACCGGCGCGAACATCCGATCGCCGCCGTCGCGGCCCAGCCACTTGCCCATGGCCGCCAATCCCGTGGACAGCGACTCGTACTGCGGTTCGAACGACTCGCCGTCCACCCTGGGCACCAGCACCAGGGTGTCGCCGTCCTGGACGCCCAGCTCGTCGAGGCTTTTGTTGATGTCGAGCCGGACGCCGTTGATCTTGTGCAGTTCGTAGCTGCCCGCCGGCAATGCGATGCCGTCAAAGCCTTTGCGCTTCAGGTCGGCGTCGAACAGCTCGACCATTCCCTCGAAGAATCCCTCCATCGGAATTCCGGCGGGAAACACCTGGGAACACAGATGCTTTTCGTAAGAAATGTTGACCGCACAACGCGCCGGGAAAGCGACCTTATGCGGCGCTGTCACAGCACCGACCGCTCGGCGTCAGGAATGTATTTGTCCGCCAGCCCGGCGGTGATTTCGAAGAGACGCAATCGCGTTTTCTTCTTGAGCTCGTGAACGGTATCGATGATGCCACCTTTGGCGAGGTGGGGATCAAACGGCAGCACTTCGACCGTCGCGCCGACCTTGGTGAAACGCTCGGTCAAGTACGCCAACGCGTCCTTGTCGGTGATCTGGTCGGTGTGGTTCACAATTACGGTGCTGCGCGAAACCAACTCGTGGTAGCCCTGCGACCGCAGGTAGTCCACCGCCCGCAGCACCGGGCGTGACCGGTCCGCGGTGATGCCGGAGACGAACACGAGCGTGTCGGTGTTCTCCAATACCGGCTTCATCACCTCGTGTTCGAGGTCAGGGGAGGTGTCGACGATCATCACGGTGTGGGTGCGTCGCAGGCGCGACAGCACCCCGGAGAACATCGCGGGCACCAGCGGCCTGGGCTGGTCGGAGGTCCGGTTGCCGGCCAGGACGTCAAGCCCAATGACGTTCTGGCCCAGATGTTCTCGGATATCCGCGTAACCCTGGACATCGGTGTCGTTGATGATCGCGGTGTAATCGCCGGGCGGGGATTCGTCGATGCGGTCGGCCAGCGTTCCGAAGCCCGGGACGGCGTCGATCGCAATCACGTTCTGCGGCCGGCATTCCCGGAACACACCCCCGAGGCAGGCGACGAGCGTGGTGACGCCCACGCCGCCCTTGCCGGAGACGACCGTGATGACGTATTGCCGTCGAATATGCCGCCGGATGCGATTCTGCAAATCCCGGTAGTGCCGTTCCCGGGGGGACTCGCCGGGATTTATTTTATGAAAAGAGATGGTGTAAATGAATTTCCGCCAGCCCGACCCTGGTGGAATTTTCCGCGGCGCGGCCAGATCGGTAATACGCATGGTGTCCGATACCGAATCCGGGAAGTTGCTGGCCCCTGACGGATCCCCCCGTCTGAGCGCTCCTTCGTCCGACATATTCGGGTCATTCCAAGGGCTCGTCACGACGAGATGCTAACACGGTTGGCGATACCGCGTTTACTCGTTCAGAAACCTTTCAAGCACGACAGACGTTGCTATTCCAAGGCTTTGGTTATCTAAGTTACTTTCGGCAGTTCGCTTGCGGCGCACCGTCACACCACTCGTCGATACGAGTGCCACTCGTCGCCCGCGGGCAATCGGCGGATGAGCCGTTGAATCGCGCCGCCGATGTCGGTGCGCGACCCGGGCGAAAGAATCTGGTACTGACGCTGCCCCGAGGTCACGCTCTCGATGCAGATCCGGCCGGCGGGAGTGTCGACGATGGACACCGTCGCATCCCCGACGGCGATCCGTGCCAATTCGTCGGGCCCCACCCCGGCCTGCAGGCCGACGATGTTGGCGTGCGCGGACCGCGCGGGATCGGCGGCCGTCAGCACCATCTGCAACTGGTCGGCGTCGAGGCGTTGTTCGAGCAGGAACGATCGCAGGCTGGCGGTGTCGCGCACCGAGCTCAGTAGCTGCTCGGTGTCCAGGGTGACCGGGCGCAGCGGCGCCGCCTCGGCCACGCCGCACAGCCGCTCGATTTGACCCACCACCAGGTCCCTGGCCGATGCCTCGTTGTTGGCCGTGCCGGCGGGATACAACCGCACCATGTCGGCGTGCCGTTCCAGGACCACCCACCACGTCGCGAAACGGCAGATCGATGCCCGCGTCGGCTCGCGGCCTGGGACCCCGATCATTACCAGCAGCCCCAGGTCGCGCCGCAGCAGGACCGTCAGCCACTCCCGGATCATCGGGTCGACCTCGCCGGCCTCATCGAGCGCGCCGGCGGCCATCAGCTCCGCGGCCGCGGGGTGGCTGCGGGCGCGCTCGGGGGTGTCCAGACGCGGCAACATGGGCCGCAGGCCCAGCTCAGGGCAGGTTTGCTCCACCCCGGTGATCGCCTGCAAGACCCATAAGCCGTCGACCGTCGTGGTCAGCATGTCGCCTTACCTCACTCAGTGGGACGCCCGACCGGTGGATAAGAGACCCAAAAGGTGGGGCACATACGCCCGGCGCATCTGCCCCACCCTTGTTTGTCTCTGTGTGGTTGTGCGGACTCAGAACAGCCCGGCGATGTGCTGGTCGGTGCTGAGCGCGTTGTCCAGCACGTGGGAGGTCGTCACCCCGTGCTGGCGGATGGTGTCGATGAGCCCCTGCAGCCCGGACAGCATCTGGGCCTGGGCCTCGAAGAAGCCCGATGCGCCGTGGCCGGCGAAGAATTCCTGCAGGGCGTGCGTGCGGTTGGAGGTGTCGTCGAAAATCGACTGCAACTGGCCGGCGCGGGAGGCGACGTCGGTGGCGAAGTCGGCTACGGCTCCCGGGTTATAAGTGATCGGGTCGGACATGGTGGATTTCCTTTCAAAAGACCATTAATGAAATGACGAATGACTGGGTGATCAGGAGCCGTGGCCGCCGAATAGCGCGCTAAAGGCGTGCGAGGAATCCGCCTCGTGGCCTTCCATCAGCGCCGCCGCCTTCGTCAGGCCCTCGGCCAGACGCGTGCCGCCGGTCAAGACTTTATTCAAGTCGTTTTGAACCTCGATGGCCGTCGCATGCGACGCCGTCACAGCAGAGCCAGACCAGGTGGATGGGTTCATCACGTTTTCTTGATTGGCGACGTATCCCTGGCCAATCCCGATCGCGTGCTCCATGTTGGCTTGGATAGCGTTGGAAGCATCGCGAAGCATTTGCGGTGTCACTTTGATTGTCACGGAATTCTCCTTCTCCGGTGGGCCGCCCCCCGTGAGGGCATGAAGCGAAGTGTATGGCGGCTATTTGGACCTGTCGATTCACCTTTCACCAGGGGGTTGGCTTCACACTCGAGCGTCGACGACCCGCACGGTCGCGGGCTGGTCGGCCTTGTCACGGGAGCCGCGGTCGCCTCCCGCCCCGTGCCCCACGGGCATACCGCCCATCGGAGCACCACCCATCGTCGTGGTCTGCGGTCGCAGGGCCTCGGCGCCTAGCGCCCCGGCCGGTCGCAGCCCCACCGGCCGGCCACCGGTGGCGGGCTCGAAGGCGCTGACCGGACGGGTGAAACTCGTTGCGGGCACGCCCGCACCGCCCACGGATGCGCCCCCGCCGACGCCGGCCTCCGCCGCGGAGAGCCCGGTGGTGGCCGAGACCGTCGAGACGGCCGGGGTCGCCCCGCCCATGCCCAGGGCACCCGGATTGGAGAACATGCCCATCAGCGGCTGCATCATCTGCATCGGCGCCTGCATCATCTGCATGGGGGCCTGCATCACCTGCGGGACCGCTCCCATCAGCTGCTGCGCCGGCTGCATCAACGAGGTGGCCTGACTCATGAAGTCCTGGCCACCCGAGGCCGCCCGGCCGGCTCCCTGCGTGCCGGTCTGCGCGCTCTGCATGGCGGCGCGCATGCCGTCACCGGCCCCTTGTTCCGCCGCGGACTCGCCGATCGCCGCGGCGGCCTGCGCGGGCGCGGCCGGTGATGCGCCCATGGTGGCCACCGGCGGCGGAATGGTCAGGCTTTGCGACAGGGCCGTCAGGATCGTTCCGTAGCTGGCTCCGACGGCGGAGTTGTTCGGCCACATCGACCCGAAATATTCGAGCTCCAGCGACGTGATGCGCGGGGTCAGTGCGCCAAGCACCAGCGGGTTGATGCCGTAGTCGGTCGCGGTCTCGGTGCGGTTCTCGATGCACTCGGGCGCGGGACGCATTGATCCATAAGCCATTTGATATGCCGAGACCGCGGTCGAGACCACCGCCGGTTTGACGTCGACCCAGCCGGCCAGCCCGTGCAGTGACGCGTTCAGTGCGGTCGCGTTTGCCGCCGAGGCCAACGAACCCGAGCCCGTCCAGCTCGCCGACGTCGCGACGGTGTTGATCGTCGACGCGATGCTGGAGCCGTGATGGGTGGCCGCCAAGGCGGTCCAGGCGGCCTGGTTGGCCAGGTGAGTGATGACGCCGGCCCCCGCCTTGAGCAGCAGGTCGTTCTCCTCAGGCGTACGCGCAGCCCACCCCGGATCGGCCATGCGTACTTCCCCCTTTTACGTCGCTGGGCCCTAGGCCCCGATTGCCATCGTCAAGCTGCGCATGAGCTCCGTGACGACATATGTGCTCGAGGCGATGCTCTGCGCGCCGGCGAACAGGCCGCGCTGGGCGGCGTGCTCGGACACTACGCCCAGATAGCTACCGCCGCAGGCGTTGAGCGCCGCGGCGAACATGGCCGAATCGGGGTCCCCACCCATGGGCAGCACCCCCAGCAGGACGGGCGCCGCCGCCGAGGCGGCCGCCTCGGTCTCCGCGCTGATTGCCGTCTCGGTGCTCGAGGACGCCAGAACCGTTTCTGGCCCGACTGACACAACCATGATTTCCCTCCGAACGCTCAACCCAAATCCACGTACTTGGGGCCTTAGTGTAGTGCGGTTTCGTTGATCTTGTATTCACTGCGACTATGGCCGGACTCAAGGCCCGGAATTCCGTTAAGCAACACCAGTCCCAAGCGTGAAATCACTGGATTCCCAGACGGAGTCGTCAATAAACCTCAGTCGCCACTCAAGACTCGGCAGCCACAAATGCACCTCCGCCACCTTCTGTGCATTGCGATGCCGCTTTATTTAATCACGGTCGTGATGGCACACCGCTTCGAGTTTGATGCCGAATGGGTCATACCAGAACGTGGCGTAATAATGGCCGGGATATTGCGGGAAATGGCCCGGCGGATGAATGACCGTACCGCCGATTCGAACGACATGATCGTGCACGGCTCGCACCGACGACCGGTGCCGCACAATGAATGCCAGGTGTTGCAGCCCCGCTTGCTGCGCTGAGTACTCGTGCGACTCGAGCGCTGGATAGAAGAACAGGAAAGTGCCCGGCTTGTTCTGGGCGGGCCGATAAGAAAACTCGTCGTCGGCATGAAAGAACGGCTCAAAACCGACAAGGGGCATCAGCGCGTCGTAGTACCGTTTCGCGGCTGACAGATCGGGCACGTTGATGCCGAGGTGGCCGAGCATGCCTCATTGTGCGATATCGACGGCGCGGTGCACGCGGGGGCGGGGCCGGCCAAAGCGATCCGCCGCTAGGCCGGTCCGCGCCCGTCACCGGCCAACCGCAACAGCAGCCGGGTGCCACCGAGCGGACTCGTCTGCAATGCCGCTGTGCCACCGTGCAATTCGGCCTGCTGAGCGACCAGCGCCAAGCCCAGCCCCGAGCCCGACCGCGAGGCCGTCGAGCCCCGGGCGAACCGCTCGAAGACCGTGGCACGTTCGGATTCCGGCACCCCGGTGCCGTCGTCGTCGATCGCGATCTCCACGCCCTCCCCGGAACTGCCGACGGTCAGCAGAATCTTGCCGGCGTTGCCGTGTTTGACGGCGTTGGCGATGGCGTTGTCGATCACCAGCCGCAGCCCGGTGGGCAGCCCGATCATCAGCACCGTCGGCGACGGCACGAGCGAGACCTCCACATCGGGATAGACGCGCAGGGCGTCGTGGGCGGCGCGATCGAGCAGCTCGGTGATGTCGAACGGGACGAAGTCGTCGACGGTCGTCAGCTCGCCCTGGGCCAGCCGCTCCAGCGCGGTCAGGGTGGCCTCGATGCGGCTCTGGGTGCGGATGACGTCACCGATCACCTCGTGACGCTGCTCGGGTGGCAGGTCCAGCGTCGAGAGCACCTCGAGGTTGGTGCGCATGGCGGTCAACGGCGTGCGCAACTCGTGGGAGGCGACCGCGGCGAAGTCGCGGGCCGATTCCAGCGCGGCCTTGGTGCGCTGCTGCTCCTTGCCGATGCGGGCCAGCATTCCCTCGACCGCCTCGGCGATCTCCACGGCCTCGCGCACGCCGCGAACCTGTACCTCGTCCGGACTGGACTGGGCGTTGATCGCGCGGGCCTGCTGGGCCAACAGCAGGAATGGGTTGACCATGATCAACGAGATCACCCAGCCCACCACGACGGTGCCGCCGATGACGCTGGCGCAGATCAGCAACACCCGCAGGTGCAGTTCGTTGATCCGATGCTGGGCTTCGGCCAGCGGCGCGGCCAGCGCTATCGAGGCGGGGCCCGCGGTGAAGGTGCGGACCCGGTACTGCACCCCGTTGATCGTGGTGTTGGCATAGCCGTCGGGAAGCTGGGGCAACACGATGCTGCTGGGGACCGAGACGGTCACGCCGCCGATACGCGCGGTGCGCACCAGGTTGCCGTCGGGCGCCGGCCGGTCCGGACTCGCGTGCTCGGCGTTGTTGAGCAGGCTGCTGATGTCACCCAGGCTGCTGACCGAATCGAGCCGACGATCGAGCTGGCTGTACTGATCGTTGGTCACGCCCACCCACACCCAGGTGCCCAGCAGGACCACGAGCGTCATCACCGATATGGCGGCGACGATGACGATGGTGCGCAGCGACAGCACCCGCATCGGCAGCTGTACACGCGGTAGGACGCGAATGTCAGGCTCCTTCGGTGGGTTCGCCAATCCTTTCGACAAACCTTGAGTACAACCCTCACAGCAGTACCGGTTCGGCGCGATCAAGCGCAGTGGCGTTTCGCGAGAATTTAACGCTAACCGCATCGCGCGCTCCCTCGTCACGTGCCAAAACCGGACCGATTTTGCCCTCCCAGGGTGAGTGAGTACTCTCTCACCATGCTCGCGTCCGGACGTGACCGGCTGCTGTCCGCGGCCCTGCGGCTTTTTGCCGCCAAGGGCTATGCGGCGACGTCGGTGGCCGACATTCAGCGGGAATCCGGCCTGGCGCCGGGCTCCGGGGCCCTCTACAAGCACTTCGGCTCCAAGCGCGAACTCCTCGAGGCCGCGGTCGCGCACCGGATCGACAGCATCGTGGCCGCGCGCGAGCAATACGACGCGGGGCAACCGGGCAGCGTCGAGCGGGCGGTGCGCATCGCCGGCCAGCTCATCTGGAGCAATCTCAAGCAGAGCGAGGACCTGCTCAAGGTCATGCTGCGCGAGCCCGACGAGCTCGGCGATCTGGATGAGAAGACGTGGCAGGTGATCACCGACAACGCCTACCAACGCTTCGCCGACGAGCTGGCCGCGTCGAATCGGTCCGGCCGCACCAGCATTCCCGACCCCGAAGCGGCCGCGGCCGTCGCCATCGGCTCGCTGTCCTACGCGGCGACGCTGCAAGCGCTGACCGGTCGCCTGCCGGGCAACACCGACGAAGAACGCTACTTCGAGGCGTGGGTCAACCAAACGGTCAGCGTCCTCGCCCAGTACACAAACCCCCGAAAACCCTTGAACACCAATGATTCAGGAGCACAGCTGTGACATTCTCCATGCAACTGTCCGACGACGTGATCGAAGTGCGCGACTGGGTGCACAAGTTCGCGGCCGACATCATCCGTCCGGCCGCGGCCGAATGGGACGAACGGGAGGAAACGCCGTGGCCGGTGATTCAGGAGGCCGCGAAGGTGGGGCTCTACTCCCCCGACTTCTTCGCGCAGCAGGCCGCCGAAGAGACCGGGCTGGGGATGCTGACCGCGTTCGAGGAGATGTTCTGGGGTGACGCCGGCATTGCGCTGTCCATCATGGGCACCGGGCTGGCCGCGGCGGCGCTGGCCGGCAACGGCACCCCCGAGCAGCTGGGCCGCTGGCTGCCCGAGATGTTCGGCACCGCGGACGAACCCAAGCTGGGAGCCTTCTGCTCGTCGGAGCCCGACGCGGGGTCCGACGTCGGCGGCATCCGCACCCGGGCGCGCTACGACGAGGCGGCCAATGAGTGGGTGCTCAACGGCACCAAGACCTGGGCCACCAACGGTGGCATCGCCAACGTGCACATCGTGGTGGCCTCGGTCTATCCCGAGCTCGGCACCCGCGGCCAGGCCAGCTTCGTAATCGGTCCGGACACCAAAGGTTTGGCGCAAGGCCAGAAGTTCAAAAAGCACGGGATCCGCGCATCGCACACCGCCGAGGTGGTCCTGGACAACGTCCGCCTGCCCGAGGACGCCATCCTGGGCGGCCGGGAGAAATTCGAGGCCCGGATCGCCCGGGTCAAGTCGGGTGCCTCCACGGGTGGCCAGGCGGCGATGAAGACCTTCGAGCGCACCCGGCCCACGGTCGGAGCGATGGCCGTCGGCGTGGCCCGGGCCGCCTACGAGTATGCCCTCGAATACGCCAGTCAGCGCGAGCAATTCGGTCGCAAGATCGGCGAATTCCAGGCCGTGGCGTTCAAGCTCGCGGATATGAAGAGCCGCATCGACGCGGCCCGGCTGCTGGTGTGGCGGGCCGGCTGGATGGCGCGCAACAACCAGAACTTCGACTCGGCCGAGGGTTCGATGGCCAAGCTTGTCGCGAGCGAGGCCGCGGTCTACGTCACCGACGAGGCCATCCAGATCTTGGGCGGCAACGGATACACCCGCGACTACCCGGTGGAGCGGATGCACCGCGACGCGAAGATCTTCACCATCTTCGAAGGCACCAGCGAGATCCAGCGTCTGGTGATCTCGCGTGCGCTGACCGGGTTGCCTATCCGCTAGCGGCCCTGCGGCGCGGCGGCGTCTGATAGCTTCTGCGGCACACCAACCGTTAGGGGCTGACGTGAAGCGTGCGGTCATCGCGGCACTCGGGATCGTCTTGGTTGGCTGCTGTGTCGGCGCGCCCCGGGCGACCGCGGACAACCCCGCGTGCACGGCGTCGACGTGCGCGTTTTTGTCCCCGTCCCGCAACATCAGTTGCGAGATCGACTACCAGCGCGATCCCGGCATCCCCGACGAGGCCTACTGCCAAACGAACGAGCCGCCCGCGTCCGTGCGCCTGTCCACCACCGGCGCGGTGACGAACTGCACGGGCATGTCGTGTCTGGGCAACGCCGGCATCGGCACGCCGGTTCTGGCCTACGACCACACCGCCGGAGTGGGTCCGTTCAGTTGCACCTCCAAGCCCGACGGAGTCACCTGCACGGTGTCCTCGGGCCGCGGCTTCACGATCTCCAACGCCGGGATCGCACCCGTCGGGTGACCTTGTGCGCCATACAGACATGATGACCGAATGAGCACCGAGATCCGGGTTCTCGACACCGAGGACGACCTCGTCGCCGCGGCCAGATTGTTTCGCACCGCGATGGTGGGTCTGCCGCCGCTGTCGAACCTGCCGCCCGGCCAGATCACCAAGCTGCTCGACCCCGGCCGCACCATCGGCGCGTTCGTCGACGGACAACTCGTCGGGACCGCGGACGCCGTGACGAGCACGCTGACCCTTCCCGGCGGGGCCACGGTGAACCACGCCGCCGTGACCCACATCGGCGTGCTGCCGTCCTTCACCCGGCGCGGCATCGCCACCGCATTGGTCGGCCACCAGCTGCACGACGTCGCCGCGCGCGGCGAGGTGGTCGCATCGTTGCGGGCCTCGGAGGCCACCATCTATGGCCGGTACGGCTACGGGGTGGCCAGTTCCTTTCAGAGCGTGGAAATCACGACCGCGCGGGCGGCGTTTCGGCCCGAAGTCGGGTCGGGCGGTCCGGTGCGCCTGCTGGACGCCGCCATGGTCTGGGAACTCCTGCCCCGCATCTATGACACCAATCGACCGTCTCGGCCCGGCACCATCGACCGTCCCGGCGTGTGGTGGGAAAGCGCCCGGCTTCGCACCGAATCGTCTTCGGGGGCCTGGTATGTCGCGGTGCACGGCGACCGGGGCGCCGAATCGGGTTTCGTCCGCTACCGGCCGATCAATACCGAGAATTGGTTCGTCAGCGAGCAGCGCACCGTGGTGGTCGAAGACTTCTTCGCACCCACCGCCGACGCGTATCTCGGGTTGCTGCGTTTCCTGCTAGGCCTGGATCTGGTTGACCGCGTGCTGTTTTGGATGCTTCCCCTCGACGACACGCTGCCCTGGCTGTTCCTCGACCGCCGGGCGGTGAAGGTCACCGCGGTGCACGACGAAACATGGCTGCGGGTCATCGACGCGCAGCGTGCGCTGGCGGCACGCTCCTATGTCGGCGACGGAATCGTGACGATCGCGGTGAATGACCCACTGCTGCCGGATAATTCGGCGAACTTCAGCATCACCGGTGACGGCGCCGAACCGACGACGCGCGGCGCCGACGTCCGCGTCGGGATCGAGGGACTGGGCGCCGCGCTGCTCGGTGGCACAACCTGGCGCAGCCTCGCCGAAGCCGGCCTGGCCCGCGCCGACGATCCGGTGGCGCTGGATGTGCCGATCTGCTGTTCGCGGTCCCCGAGGCACCGCACGCCGGGACGTTCTTCTGACCGGTCAGCTGTTCGGGTCCGACCGCTGCACCGCCAGGCGTACACCGGCCGCGACGACATCGGGCTGGTGAAGCTGGATGAAGTGGTCACTGCCGGTGGCGATCAGGTGCGGGGTCTGGGGCCGCAGCGCGATCAGATCCGCCGAGGCGTCTCGCCACGCCTGTTCCAGCTTCGCGCCCTCCTCGGGTGCCACGGTGCCCGGGATCGCGAACGGCTCGGTCCTTGTCAGCACGACGGTCGGGACCGGCGGGAAAGCCGGGGCCGCGCCGACTTGTTCGACGCTCTTGTCGATGTCGATCTCCTCGAACGTCGGCGAATTCGCGAACTGGGGCAACGGCTGGTCCAACGCTTGGCGATACGTCGGCCAGTCCGGTCCGAGCAGACTCGGTATCTCGATGGGGAACGCGTCGACGAACGCCAGGGCCCGCACCTGAGCCGGGTACGTCTGGGCATACAACCGGATGAACAGCCCGCCGAGCGAGTGACCGACCAGAACGTACGGGCCCGGAAGGTGGGCGGCGGCCAGTAACGCATGCAGATCTTGGACCACGTCCCGCGCGGTGCGCGGCATCGGAACCGGTGAGCTGCGGTCGGTGATGCTGGGCGGATCGGGATAACGCAGCGTGCCGGGCCGGTCGTAGGCGCAGACTCGGTGATCAGCGGCCAGTGCCGTCAATACGGCCGGGCCGGTGGCCGGTGCGGTGGCGTGGGAATTACTCCACGGATCCGACGAGTTGTGATAGCCGGACTCCAAAATTATTGTCGGGCCGCCTTTTCCGCGGCACGTGAGATAGAGGTGGCGCCCATTGCGGATCTCGACCGGGCCCGAGAAATCACCGCCAGATCGGGGTGCGCCGCGCTGCGCCGCGTCGCCGCACCCCGCCAGCGCGATCAGCAACGCGAGGGTCAGCAGGCATCGGCGAACACCCGCAGTGATTCTTCGGACCTCTCGCATCGCACGCATCGCGCTATTGTGCGGGTAAGCCGGCCCCACGTGAAGCATGGCCACCAGGATGCAACGAGCGAACGCGGCCGGCGCACCGGCTTCGAGCCCGGCTACAGCTACGCGCGCATCTACATCGGTCTATTCCCCGCGGGCTCACCTGATGCAGCGGGCGTTTCACTCGCAGGGCATCCTGATCCTCGCCGGAGCACCTCTGATGACGGGTGGGCTCGACAACGCAAGCGCCCGTGCCCTTTTGGGTGTTGCCTTACTGCTCACTGCTGACGCGGACTACCCGCGTCGCCGCACGATCCGGGTCTCCACCGCGCCCAAGGCGCCGTCGGTGAGCTTGCCCAGGCCGGCCAACAGCACGATGGCCAGCAGCATGACGTCGGTACGGCCGGTGTTCTGGCTGTCGATGAGCAGGAACCCGAGTCCCTTCGAGGACGCGATCAGTTCGGCTGCGACCACGAACAGCCACGCGTTGGCCAACCCCAGCCGCAGTCCGTTCACCAGCTCGGGGGCCGCGGCGGGCAGCATCACCGCCGTCAACAGCGAGGCACCGTGGCGCCCGTAGGCTCGCCCGACCTCCAGCAGGTGGGGGTCGATGTGGGCGAGCGCCGATGCCGTCGTCGTATACACCGGAAAGAATGCGCCGATGGCGACCATCAGGATTTTCGGCGTCTCGTCGATGCCAAACCACAAGAGCAGCAATGGCACCCACGCCAAGGACGGCACGGTCCGGAAGGCGGCCAGGGTGGGCGCCAGCAGCCTGCGCACGGTGACCGACAACCCCACCAGTGAGCCCAACGCGAGCGCCACGCCGGCCCCGGCCAGGTAGCCGACGAGCACCCGCGAACCGCTGGCCTCCAGATGGGTCCATAGCTCGCCGTGCCGAAGCAACCCACCGAGTGCGGACACCACGTCGCCGGGGGGCGGCAGCTGGCTGGGAGCGAAGAACCCGGTGACCGCCGTGGCAAGCTGCCAGATCACCAGCAGCAATACCGGAACGATCAGGCCGACCAGCGCCACCGGCAATTTCGCCAGCCGCCCGGCCTTCGGCGTCAGTGCGCCTGCTGGGCGAACTTCGGCTCGAACAGTGTGTTCAGTGCGCTGCGGCCGGCGTCCTCGGATTTGATGTCGCCGTCCGCCACGGCCAGCGGCACCACCCTGGTCAGCACCGCGCGCAGCGAATCGTCCGGCACCGGCGAGATGTCCAACGCCGTTCGGCCCAGCTCCTCTTGCGCCACGCTCAGCGGTACTTTCGCCTGCGAGGCCAGCAGTGCCGCCAGCTCGGCCGGGTGCTTCGTCGCCCACTTGCGGGCCTCCTCGTAGGTATTGACCACCGACTGGACGGAATCGGGATGCGCCGAGACGAAGTCCTCACGCACGTTCAAGACACCGCCGGAGTTGAAATCGGGGTTGCGGTAGATGATGCGGGAACCCTGCTGCTGAATCGTCTCGGCCATGAACGGGTCCAATCCGGACCACGCGTCGACGTCGCCGCGCTCCAGAGCGGTTTTGCCGTCGGCATGCTGCAGGTTGACGATCTCGATGTCGGCGGGCGAAAGCCCCGCCGTGGCAAGCGATTGCAACAGGAAGAAGTACGGGTCGGTCCCCTTCGTGACCGCGACCTTCTTGCCCTTCAGGTCGGCCACGGAGTTGATGGGTGAGTTCTTGGCGACAACGATCGCCGTCCACTCCCCTTTGGCGTACACGTCGACGGTCTTGATCGGTGTGCCGTTGGCCCGCGCCAACAGGGCGGGCGAACCGCCGGTGGAGCCGAAGTCCAGGGCCTTCGACCGTAGCCCCTCGTTGGCCTTATTACTGCCCTGCGACAACACCCAGGTGACGTTATAACCCTGCTTTTCGAGCAGGTGCTGATCGCGGATGACCAGGCTCAGCGGGTTGTAGTAGGCGTAGTCCAGGTGCAGGTCCTTCGCCGTCGCCGTGCCATTGCTCGAACCGCAGGCCGACGCCGCGGCAACTATTGCGGCCGTCATCGCCATCGTCGTCAGATACCGCCGTTTCACGACGTTTTCGCCTCCTCATCGATCGCGCACGACGCGGTTGCACCACTGCGTCGGGGCACGCCGAGTTCGTCCAGTAGCTGATCACGCAGCGCGGTGATGCGCGGGTCGCCGCGGTCGCGTGGTTTGGGAATCGGGATGTCGAATTCCGCGACGATCCCGGCGCCGCCGGTCGCATCGGCGCGCAGGATCAGAACCCGGTCGGCGAGAATCACCGCCTCGTCCACGTCGTGCGTCACCAGCACCGTGGTGGTGCCGGCCTCTTGTTGCACCGTGTCCAGGAGGTCCTGCATGCGCAGGCGGGTCAACGCATCGAGGGCGGCCAGCGGCTCGTCGAGCAGCAGGACGCTGGGGCGCCGGGCCAGTGCCCGGGCCAGGCCAGCGCGTTGCGCCATACCGCCGGACACCTGCCGCGGGTAGTGATCGCGAAACTTGGTCAGGCCGACGACGTCCAGCCAGTGCTGCACTGCGGCAAGGCCTTTCGACCGCCCAGCACCCGGCGTCAGGCCGAACTCGACGTTGGCCGACAGCGACCGCCAGGGCAGCAGGCGGGGTTCCTGGAACACCACGGCGCAGCGCGGGTCGATCCCCCGGACGGATTCGCCGTCGATCTCGATCCGTCCGGCGGTGGGCAGGTCCAGGCCGGCGATCAGTCGCAGCAGCGTCGATTTGCCGCTGCCCGACGCCCCCAGCAAGGCGACGACCTCGCCCGGTTCGATTTCGACGTCGACGTCGTGCAGCACGGTGTGCGTGCCGAACGTGCGGTTGACGCCGCGAAGTGACACACGCGCCGGTGCCGGATTGCTCGTCGTCACCCGGGCAGCCTAGGAACGTCCCCGGCCGGCCGCCAGGTTTGCGTTGATCATGATTCGAATGTGGCCTATTGCGCCCGAACGAATCCCGCGCCGACGGCCGGATTGAGCCCGGCGTCGCGCAGCACCGCGGTGGCGGTATCCGGCTGGACCGCACCGTCGGGCAGCGTGGCCGCCGGTATCGCCTTGATGCGGTAGAGGAAGTCGGTAGCCGTCTTGATCAGGTCGGCGCTCTCACCGGTGGGCGCGAACGGAAGGCGCAGCCGGATGCCCTCGGTGCTGCCGCCTTGGTCGGCGGGCCATTTGCGGTAGAGCGAGTCGCGCAGGTCGGCCGCGGAATAGCCCTCCGTTTGGCTCTGGGCGAGGCGCACGATCTCGTCGGCATTGGCCGGATCGGCGAGGTAACGCTGGGCGTCGAGTTCCGCCTTCAGCCAGCTCTTGGCGATGTCGGGATGCCTGTCGGTGAACTCCTTGTCCATTACCAGGAACCCGCCGTCGTGCTGGCCGGTAAGCGCGCCGCTCGCAACGCGTTTGGCCAGTCCGGCGTTGACCAATTTCGACGGCACCGGCTCCCAGACGATGGCGGCGTCGATGGTGTGGTTCTGAAAGCTCGACGTGATCACCTCGATGCTCTGGTTGAGATAGGCGGCCGGTTTGATGCCCAGGGCATCGAAGCTGGCCTGGGCGATACGGTCGGTGCAGCTGCCCTGTGGCGTGGCGACGGTTTTGCCGTTGAACCAGGCCAGCGCGTCGCGTTGGTTGGCGAAGTTGGGCGCGTCGGGCCGCACCAGGAACACGCCGCATTGGTCTTCTGAAAGCCCCAGTGTGGCAACGATTCGCAAGTCTCGGGTGCTGCGCTTGCTCACCCCGACGATGGACGGCATGTCGCCCACGTAGCCGATCTGCTGTTTGCCGGCCAGCAGCTGGCTCACCACGATCGAGCCCTGCAGGCCGACCTGGAAGTCCACCGTCGAGCCGCTCGGCAGGTATTTCTTCCAGAATTCCTTGCCTCGCATTACAACACCCGACCACGCCTCGGTGTAATACGGCTGGTAGCCGACGGTGAGGTGCACCGCCCCGCCGCCAGAGACGATGTCTTTGCCGCCGATATTGCCGACAGCCGCGC
>NZ_LZLU01000109.1:0-6998 GCF_001673415.1 Mycobacterium sp. 1165196.3
TCGCGCCCGGAGCTGATCGACGGCATCGGCAGCCGGGTCCTCGCGTGGGTCAACTCGGTTCGCGGCAGGCCGGCCGAGGCCGGCCTGGACAAGTGGCGCGAGACGCTGATGCAGCTGGAGTCGGTGAGCCTGGGCCGGCGCGACCTGAGCGTGGCGTTCGGCTGGTCGATGTTCAACTGGATCGCCGACGTCGCCTGCCTGGGGTTTGCCGCCTACGCCGCCGGGGACCACGCCTCGGTGGCCGGGCTGACGGTGGCCTACGCGGCCGCCCGCGCGGTCGGCACGATCCCGCTGATGCCCGGCGGGCTGTTGATCGTCGAGGCGGTGCTGGTGCCCGGCCTGGTGTCCAGCGGGATGTCGCTGCCCAATGCGATCTCGGCGATGCTGATCTACCGGCTGATCAGCTGGCTGCTCATCTCGGCGATCGGCTGGGTGGTGTTCTTCTTCGTGTTCCGCACCGAGAACGTCACCGACTCCGACGAGGACCCGATCACCGGTCCGCTGCCCGTCGTCCCGCTCGCGGGCAACGCCGCGGCCGACCCGACCGAGGCGGCGCTGCAGGGGCCGTTACCGCCGGACCGGAATCCGGCGGATCACAACCCGGCCGATCGCAATCCGGAGACGGACGGCCAGCTCTAGCCGACGGTGTTCCCCCGCGGCGGCCCCGGCAGCGGGTTGGTCGCCGCGGGCGGCGACGCCGCCGGGGCGCCACCGGTGGTCCCACCCAACGGCGACGCTGGCGCGGGGTTCGCCGGCAGCGCGGGCGGCCCACCGGCCGCGCCCTGCGCCTGCTGGACCATGCCCAACGCCTGCGGGATGGAGATCGGCAGCTTGCACTGCAGCGACAGGCTGGTCAGCGGCTGGGCGATCGACGTCATGTCGCCGGCCACCTTGGGGTTGGCGTCGAAGTAGGACTTCAGCCCGTTCACCGACTGCGGACCCGCCTGCTGCTGGAGCATCGAGGTCATCGTCTGGTTGGTCTCCGGGTGCGAATCAAGGTAGTCACCCATCGACTTGGACACCGAGCCGATCGTCCGGGCGACCTCGCTGGCCGCGCACGGGTCGTTCGCGCCGGTCGCCGGCGCGCCGGCGAACACCGCCGCGGCCGCTCCGGGCACCGCGGCGGCGACCAGCCCGGCGAAGATTCTGCGACCCCGTCCAGCGGTGGCTCTCGTCATGGGTAACTCCTTCGAGTTTGCGACGACCGCCGGATGGGCGCCTCGCAAACGGCTGCAACAGACGGCCCGTTTCAGCGCAGGCATCCCCGAATCCCCCGGGGCCGCGCGGGCCATCCGACATCCTGCCACCGCCGATATCACCGCTGCCAGTCCGAACAAAGCGCCTGACGGGATATGTGATCGAAATCCCGCTTGGTCACCAGTTCACAACGTCTTCGCAGCGTCTTGGCAACAACACCGTCGTCGCAGCTCAGGAACTAGATAAGCCCGCATAATCCACAGCCTGCTGCGGTATCGTCGCCAACACGCGTTACGCGAGAACCGGGGAGCGGAAAAATCCAGCAGTTAATGATGCGCCTCAGCCGCAGCCTGCGTAAGTACCGCTGGTTGGTCTTCACAGGCTGGTTGCTGGCATTGGTTCCCGCCGTCTATCTGGCGCTGACACAGTCGGGCAATCTCACCGGCGGCGGGTTCGACGTGGCCGGATCGCAGTCGCTGGCGGTCCACGACCAGCTCGAGGAGCTTTACCACGATCAGGGCGGGTCGTCGCTGGCGCTGGTGGCCGCACCCCGTCCCGACGCCAGCTACCAGGACATGAACGACGCCGTCGCGCAGCTGCGGCAGATCGCGGCCGGCATCCCAGGTACCACCGAGATCCCCAACCCCACCCAGCGGCCGCCGCAGCCGGACCGGCCCTACGTGCTGTCGGTGCGGCTGGATTCCCGTAACACCAGCGACGTGGCCAAGCAGCTGCGCACCAAGGTCGGTATCAAGGGCGACCAGCCCGGCCAGACCGCCAACGGCCGGGTCCGGCTCTACGTCATCGGGCAGGGCGCGCTGTCCGCCGCCGCCGCGGCCAACACCAAGCACGACATCGCCGCGGCCGAGAAATGGAACCTGCCGGTCATCCTGATCGTGCTGCTCGCCGTGTTCGGCTCGCTGGCCGCCGCGGCCATCCCGCTGGCGCTGGGCGTCTGCACGGTCGTGGTCACCATGGGCCTGGTGTATCTGCTGTCCGCCTACACCACCATGTCGGTCTTCGTGACCTCGACGGTGTCGATGTTCGGGATCGCGCTGGCCGTCGACTACTCGCTGTTCATCCTGATGCGGTTCCGGGAGGAACTGCGGACCGGGCGGCAGCCCCGCGAGGCCGTCGACGCCGCGATGGCCACCTCCGGGCTGGCCGTGGTGCTGTCCGGGATGACGGTGATCGCCTCGCTCACCGGGATTTACGTGATCAACACCCCGGCGCTGAAATCGATGGCCACCGGCGCCATCCTGGCCGTGGCCGTGGCCATGCTGACCTCGACGACGTTGACGCCGGCGGCGCTGGCGACGTTCGGCCGGGCGGCCGCCAAGCGGTCGGCCCTGCTGCACTGGTCGCGCCGCCCCGAAAGCACCCAGTCCCGGTTCTGGAACCGCTGGATCGGCTGGGTGATGCGCCGGCCGTGGATGTCGGCGCTGGCTGCGTCGCTGGTGTTGCTCGTGATGGCGGCGCCGGCCGCGTCGATGGTGCTGGGCAACAGCCTGCTGCGCCAGTTCGACTCGTCGCACGAAATCCGCGCCGGGGTGGGCGCGGCGGCCCAGGCGCTGGGTCCCGGCGCGCTGGGCCCGGTCCGGGTGCTGATCAACTTCCCCGACGGCGGCGCGGCCTCCCCCGAGCACAGCCACACCGTCGGCGCGATCCGCCAGCGGATGTCGCAGGCACCCAACATCGTGTCGGTGTCGCCGCCGCAGTTCGCCGAGGACAACGGCAGCGCGCTGCTCTCGGCGGTGTTGTCGGTGGATCCCGAGGACATGAAGGCCCGCGAGACCGTCGGCTGGATGCGCGCGCAGCTGCCCAAGATCCCCGAGGCGGGCACGGCGCGGGTGGACGTCGGCGGCCCGACCGCGCTGATCAAGGACTTCGACGATCAGGTGTCCAAGACCGAGCCGCTGGTGCTGGGCATCGTGGCGCTGATCGCGTTCGTGATGCTGCTGGTGTCGGTTCACTCGGTGTTCTTGGCGTTCAAGGGTGTGCTGATGACGCTGCTGTCCGTCGCCGCCGCCTACGGCAGCCTGGTGATGGTGTTCCAGTGGGGGTGGCTGAAGGACCTCGGCTTCGCCCAGATCAGCTCGATCGACAGCACCGTGCCCCCGCTGGTGCTCGCGATGACCTTCGGGTTGTCGATGGACTACGAGATCTTCCTGCTCACCCGCATCCGGGAGCGCTTCCTGCACTCCGGGAACACCCGCGACGCGGTGGCCTACGGCGTCAGCACCAGCGCGCGCACCATCACCAGCGCCGCGCTGATCATGATCGCGGTGTTCGTCGGGTTCGCGTTCGCCGGCATGCCGCTGGTGGCCGAGATCGGTGTCGCCTGCGCGGTCGCGATCGCGGTGGACGCCACGGTGGTGCGGCTGGTGATGGTGCCGGCGCTGATGGCGATGTTCGCCCAGTGGAATTGGTGGCTGCCGCCCTGGCTGTCGCGCGTGCTGCCGTCGGTCGACTTCGACCGGCCGCTGCCCGAGGTCGACCTCGGCGACGTCGTCGTCATCCCCGACGACATCTCGGCGCTGGTGGCGCCCAACGCCGACCTGCGGATGGTGCTCAAGTCCGCCGCGAAGCTCAAGCAGCTGGCCCCCGACGCCATCTGCGTGGCCGATCCGCTCGCCTTCACCGGCTGCGGCCGCAACGCCGCCCAGGCGGTCTCCGGCACCGACGAGGACCAGCCCCGCGGCCTGGGTCCCGGGCAGATCCCCCACCAGGTCGCGCTCAGCGAGGAGCGGGTCAGCGTCGGCGTGGGCGCGGCCGACAAGAAACCCGGCTCCAACGGCCACACCAACGGCTCCCTGGCGGCCAAGAAGCTGGTCGGCGGGCTGGCCTCGCGCAACGGCATCGCCAAGGCCATCGCCGGGACCGACCGGCCGGTTCACCCGGTGACGCTGTGGCGCGGACGCCTGTCGGTCGCGATCGACGCGCTGGAAAACGACACCGCCGGGGCCGGCGACGGGCCCGAATACGAACGGCGCAGCCCGGTGGAGACCACCAACGTGCAGCTGCCCACCGGTGACCGGCTGCTGGTTCCGACCGGTGCCGAGACCCTGCGGCTGAAGGGCTACCTGATCATGAGCCGTAACAGTCGGCGCGATTATGCCGACTTTGCAGACATGGTCGATTCATTGGAGCCCGAGACCGCCGCGGTGGTGCTGGCCGGAATGGACAGGTATTACTGTTGTAAATCATCCAGGCGGCAGTGGATTGCCACCCAGTTGGTCCGAAGACTCGCAGATCCCAACCCCTGCGACCACCCGGAAGACCAGGGATCGGACGCCGACGCGGGCTCGGACTGGGAGGAAATCCGGCAGCGCTGCCTGTCGGTGGCCGTGGCGATGCTGGAGGAGGCGAGGTGACGTTGGCACCCGACCGACGCTCCGCGCCGCCGCCCCACCGGCCGGGTCCCGAACAGCGTCAACGCGGCAGTGGGCAGCCCGGGGGACCGACTGGTGGGCCCTTCCAGGACCCCGAGCAGCCGGTGGAGTTCTGGCCGACGGCCGCCATCCGGTCGGCCTTGCAGGGCGGTGACATCGCGACCTGGAAGCGCATCGCCGGCGCGCTCAAGCGCGACCCGTACGGGCGGACCGCCCGCCAGGTCGAAGAGGTCCTCGAGGGCACCCGGCCCTACGGCATCGCCAAGGCGCTGTGGGAGGTGCTCGAGCGGGCCCGCACCCACTTAGAGGCCAACGAACGCGCCGAGGTCGCCCGCCACGTGCGCCTCTTGATCGACCGATCGGGTCTCGCCCCGCAGGAATTCGCGTCCCGCATCGGCGTCACCGCCGAGGAGCTGGACGGCTACCTGGACGGCAGCACCAGCCCGACGGCCGCGCTGATGATCCGGATCCGGCGCTTGTCGGACCGGTTCGTCAAGGTGAAGTCCGCGCGCTCGGCCGAAGCCAACTGATCTATCGCACCGGCAGCACGTCGGCGACTAGCCAGTCGCCGCCGCGCTTGGTCAGCGTCACCCGCAGCGCCGGCGCCGCCTGACTGGGCGGCTGTCCCGGGGTGTTCTGGGTGACCCGCAGGACCACCGCCACGCTGGCGGCCGACGGTCCGAGCGCCTCGACTCCGGCCGAAACCGTGGTGGCCTGGGCGGTGACGTTGTGCTGGGCCAGATCGGCGCTGGATTTGGAGTACTGCTCCTTGAACGCGGCCGCATGCTCCGGGACGATCGTCGCCGTGGCTCGGTCGATGGAATCGGTCGGGGCGGTGGGGCTGAACGACGCCATCGCCTCCGCCATGCCGGTGGCGATCTGAACGACCTTGTGGGAGTCGTTGGTGAAGTCGCTGTCCGCCCTGGTCCAGTGCGTGTAGCCGGTCGCGACGGCGGCCGTGAGCGCCGCCGCGCACAGCAGCACGACCGCCAGGCGCAGCCCCGGCGCGTCGTCATCGGTGCCGACGCTGACCGAATCGCGGCGCAGCAGCCAGAAATTGATCGCCACGCCTTCGACGATCAGCAGGATCAGCACCGAACACGCCGACACCCACCACAGCGGCCAGCCCAGCACCAGCCCGATGGCCAGCAGCGCCGCGATGGCGGCCAGCGGGGCCGCGACGTCGAAGGCGAACAGCCGCCAGATGTTCCTCATCGGATCCTCACCTGATCGAAGCCAATCCGGAGATCATCAGCTTGCCGTCCACGTCGGAGACGTCCAGCCGCAGGTTCCAGTGCACGGTTTGCGGCTTGGCTCCGACGTTTTCGCTGACCGACGTGGCGATCAGCATCACCGAGTCGGTGCGGCTCGCGAACGGCGGCAGCTTGGTGGTGACTATCTCTCTTGGCGGCCCCGCGCCCGCCGGCCGGGTGTCCAGGTCACGGTGCACGGTCTCGATCGCCACCGCTTCGATGCGCCCGGCGCTCTTGGACTGCAGCTTCTCCACGACCGCCTTGTACGGCTGCACGGCGGCGTCGAAGTCGGTGTTGAGTTCCCCGACCGTGCCGTCGTGCAGCCGCTGCAGGCTGGCGTCGACGTTGCCGCTGTTCATGTTGATCAGCACGTTCGCCCACTCCGCGGCGGTCTGCATGGCCCGGCTCAAATAGCCGCGTTCGGCGACCTGGTCGCGGTGGTCGGACCAGATGACGGAGCCGAGCACCACCGCTGCCACCGACAGCACCCCGAGGACCGCGGACGCGACGCCGTAATGGGAAAAGACGCCATCGCTTTCGAATTCGTCCGCGTCGGCGTCGTCGTTCGAGTCCGCGTCGACGTCGGCTTCGGGGCCGACGTCGACGACAGCTTCATCAGCAGGTGCCTCGGTTCGCTCGCCGTCGGACATGGCCCGATCGTTGCACCCGGGAAAGATGGAAGGATGGCGGGGTGACGAATACGGCCATCCGCTCGGGCATCGACCTGAGCTTTGTCGACGACAGCATCCGCCCCCAAGACGACCTGTTCGGTCACGTCAACGGCCGCTGGCTGGCCGAATACGAGATACCGGCGGACCGCGCGACCGACGGGGCGTTCCGGCAGCTGTATGACCGCGCCGAGGAACAGGTGCGCGACCTGATCGTCGAGGCCAGCCGGCAGGGTTCGGCCGCCGGCGACGACGACGCGCAACGCATCGGCGACCTGTATGCCAGCTTCCTCGACGAGGACACCGTGCAGCGCCGCGGCGTGCGGCCGCTGCTCGACGAGATGGCCGTGATCGACGACGCCGCCGATGCCGGGGCGCTGGCCCGGGCCATCGGCATCCTGCAGCGCACCGGCGCCGGCGGCGGCGTCGGGGTGTATGTGGACACCGACGCCAAGAACTCGGCGCGCTACCTGGTGCACTTCACCCAG
>NZ_LZLU01000110.1:0-47669 GCF_001673415.1 Mycobacterium sp. 1165196.3
GACAGATAGATGTCCGGATAAATCGCGCGGAAGCTCGTCCGCAGCTGATACGGGCTCACCAGCCCGAGTCGCACTGCCTCGCTGCCCACGAATACGTCGTCCACAACGTCAAAGACGTCACGACGTGTCGATGAGGTCCCGCGAAACTTAAATGGTTGCGATCCGCCGCGGCGCGTCGTCGCAACCGTTTAAGTGTCGCGGCACCTGCGCAGCGAACCCGCGGGAAGCTAGCCCGCCGGCACCAACCGCAGGCACACCGAGTTGATGCAGTAGCGCTGATCCGTCGGCGTCGGGTAGCCCTCGCCGGCGAACACGTGACCCAGGTGGCTGTGGCAGTTGGCGCACAGCACCTCGGTGCGCGTGGTGCCCATCGAATGGTCGGGCCGCAAAATCACCGCGTCGGACTTCGCCGGGTCGAAAAACGACGGCCAGCCGCAGTGCGACTCGAATTTCTCTGTGCTGCGGAACAATTCGGCACCGCAGGCCCGGCACTGGTATACGCCTTCGGTTTTGGTGTCGGTGTATTCACCGGTGAAGGGCCGCTCGGTGCCGGCCTGGCGCAGCACATAGAACTCTTCCGGGGAAAGTTTCTTGCGCCATTCGTCATCGGTCAGCTGCACCTTGGGCGGCGACACGTCGGGAGAGGTCATGCCTCCACGCTAGCGCGCAAGGCGCTGACCCGCTGTGCCCGGCTCCGCCGCGCTTGCGGTCAGCGCGTCTCGCTCGCGCTCGTCTGTCAGCCACACCGGATCGATGCCCTCGTCCAGCCGGTTTTCGGCCTTGGCGTCCAGGTACCGGTAGAGCAGCACGGTGAAGGCGACGATCAGCAGCAGCGACCAACCGTAGGTGATCTTGAGGTAATGCAGTGCGCGGCCGTACCTCATCGCCCGGTAGATCAGCCAGTCGTCCAGCGTCATGAATCCGTAGATCCCCAGCCAGGCCGGCCAATTGCGGATCAGCGAGTTGCGCAGCACCACCGTCATCAAGAACGGGAACAGCATCATCGAGTAGTAGCCCTGGGCCAACGGGAGCACCAGCCAGGAACAGAGCAGCAGCACGCCCGAGGAGCCGGTGAACCAGAACAGCGGGTCGCGGGTGCGGTAGTAGCGGTACAGCAGCCACAGCGCGCCGATCGTGATCAGCACGAACAGGATTCGCAGGAACACGATCAGCCAGGTGGGCAGGCCGAAGTAGACGCCGTTGCCCTCGATGGAGCTGTTGAAGTAGTCCCGGGTGCCGCCAATGTAGGGCAGCGTCTTGGTGACGAAGTCCATCGGATCGCTGACCAGCGGCCAGGCGACGATGTTGATCACCACGGGCACGACGATCGCGGGGATCAGCGTTCGCCACTGGCGGTTCAGCAGCGGCAGCAACAGCAGCGGTCCCAGCACGGGTTTGAGCGTGAGCGTCAGCCCGATCGCGATGCCGGCCCACCACTGCCGGCTGATCCGCCCGTCCAACAGCCAGCGCAGGAACAGCAGCTCGGCCAGCAGCACGCAGCCGTTGATGTTGGTGAACACCAGCGTGCTGGTCACGCTTTCGGTGCAGAACATCGCCAGCAGCAGGGCGGGCGCGGCCACCGAGGCCAGCGTGAACTTGAACATCCGCAGCAGCAGGTACCAGGCGATCAGAATCGCGACGGTGTTGATTCCGATGAACAGGAACCGCGACGGCGTGAACGGCAGGTACCCGAACGGGGCCATCAGCAGCGTGCCGCCCGGCGGGTACAGGTAGTGCGGGTCGACGTAGTCGAAGTGCTCGTTGTAGATGTCCCAGCCGTGCCGGAAGTTCAGGACCGCGCGGTAGACGGGTTTGAAGTCGTCGGTGATGTTCCCGTTGAGGGTGAGCACGATGCTGCGGTGCAGGACCGAGAGGATGGCCAGCGGCCACAACGCCATCCGCAGCACGGCCCGACGCTCGGTGCGCCGGTGCGGGGACCAAAGGCGGCCAGGGTCCGGTCACGCAGGCCGGTTCGGGTCGATTCAGCTGCCGTCACCAGCGCACCGTACACCGGCGCCCGCGGGCGCCGGAAAGCAGCGTCAGGCCGGGCAGTAGGTGTCGGTGTTGGGCAATTTGCCGCTGTTGAGGTAGCCGATCAGCGGCGGCACCGCGCAGCCGGAGAAGATGCCGGCGCCGTGCCCGATGCCCTGCCACATCACCCGCTTGCTGGCGGCGTTGGCGTTGATGATGCTGGCCGCGGTGGCCGCGACGCCGTCGGTGCCGACGATCGGGTCGTTCTGCACGCCGAGCAGCAGCACGTCGACCTTGAGGGTCTTCGGCGTGGGCGGCGGGGAGCCGGTGGGCCAGTGCACGCACTTGACCATGTTGAGCGCGGCGACGGTGCCGAATTCGGGGTAGAGCTTGCCCCAGGCGACGACGAGTTCGCGCACCCGGTCCGGGGTGGGGCGGTTGACCGCGTCGCTGCACACGTTGACGAACTGGCCGTCGGAGTCCTGGACGGCGTTGGCGTGGTTGATCAGATTGTTCAGCGCGTTGGTGTCGCCGGAGCGCGCGCCGGCCAGCGCGTTGGCCAGGTTGGTGGTGGCGTTGACGCGGCCGTCGGAGGGATAACCGAGTGCGACGGTGATGGCGTTGGCCACCTGTGCCACCGACGCGCCGCCGGGGCCATGACCGGCGCGGGCGTCGGCCAGCAGGGCGCTGACGGCGCCCTTGGGGTCCGCGCCCAGCGCGCAGCTCACCGCGATGCACTGGGCGGCGAACGCGTCGAGCGCGGCCTGCTGTCCCTTGACCTGTTGCTCGGCGGAGGCTTCGGCGTTGGTGCCCAACGCAACCGGTGAGTCGAGGATCAGCCGGGCCACCTTGTCCGGCCGCGATCCGGCGTAGGCCAGCGCCACCTGCGCGCCGTTGCCGATGCCGACCAGCGCCAGGGCGGGCACGTCCCACAGGGCGCGCAGCCGCTCGATGTCCGAGGCGGCGTGCGCGTTGTCGTACGAGGAGGCGTTCGGCCCGATGCCGACGGCGTCGCCGCAGTTGGTGGTGGCGGTGTTGGACACCTCGGACAGGTTGGCCACCGGGTCGTCGCCGGTCTGGAACTGCGACTGGTCGCGCATCTGTTGGCGGTCGAACTTGTCCCGGCAGTCGATGGGACTCGACATGCCGATACCGCGGCGGTCGACGGAGACGATGGGGTGGCTGGCCAGCACGTCGGCGCCCGACCGGGACAACCAGACCGGCAACTGCGCCGAGGACGGCAGATCGGAGCCGGTGGTGAAGACCAGCGGGCCGGCGTCCTGGGGTGTCTGGCTGGAGCGGGCGCGCACCACACCGATGCTCAGTGTGCCGCCCCCGCCGTTGACCGGGTCCAGGTCGGCGTCGTAGGTCGCGCAGTCCAACTGGACACCGGCGGCGGCGGGAACGGCCGCGTCGGCGAACACCCGCGAGGTGCAGTCGTGCCACGCCAGGTCGTTCTTGGGTGCCGCAATCGGCGGCGGCCCGCTGGGCGGCGGCTTGGAGGTCGCCGCTCCCTGGGGTCGCGCACCGGAATTGGTGGCGAACCGCGGGTCGGCGGCCAGCCCCGGGACGCAGCCGGCCAGCAACGCGGTCACCGCAACCAGGATCGTGGCGCACGTGTACGGCCGACTCATGCCGACCACAGTAGCTAGGCCTTGACGTAGCGGGTGTAAAGGTAGCCGGCGTCGTCGGTCAGGACGTGGGCACATCGCATCCGGGTGAGCAGCTGCCCCGAGCCGGCGGCGATGCGTCGTGCCTGGCCGCCGACGAGGCAGGGCGCGATCGTCAGGCACAGCTCGTCGAGCAGGTCGCGCCGGATCAGCGAGTCCAGCAGCGTCGGCCCGCCCTCGGTGAGGACGCGGCGCATGCCGCGCGCGCCGAGGGCAGCCAACAGGGCGGCCTCGTCCACCTTCTCGGGATCGTGGCCCGAGCAGTCGAGCACCTCGCACAGGCCGCTGAGCGCCCGGCGTGTCTGCTCGACCGCCGCGGTGCAGGTGAGCACCAGCGGCTGCACCTCGGTGCGGGTGAACACCGCCATGTCCCGGTTGAGGTGGCCCGATCCGGTCACGATCGCCAGCTGGGGGACCTCGCTTTGCCCGCGGGCCTGCCGGTGCTGACGCTGGGCTACGGACAGCTGCGCCCCGGAGTAACCCTCGATCCGCACGGTGCCCGCACCGACCACGATGACGTCGGCGAGTTCACGCAACAGGTTGAAGATCAACCGGTCGCCCGGGCCGCCCATGGCGCCGCTGCTGCCACCGGAGGTGGCCCCGCCGTCGACGCTGGCGATGAAGTTCGCCCGCACCCACGTCCCGTCGTGTGCGGGATAGCCATAGAGTCCGGGGAGGTCGCCCTCGTCGAGGCCGCGCACCGACCCGAGCAGCGACAGCGCGGCGCCAGAGTCGGGCATGGGTCTGATTGCAGCACGCCGCTACAGTGCCTGCATGCACGGGTCCACCTCCGCGGGCGTCGCGGGCGGCGTGGCTCACCTGGTGGATCGGCATCCGACGGTGTCGCCGGAGCGGCTGATCGCCCAATTGAGGCCGCCCCCGACGTTCGCCGACGTGAGCTTCGCGACATATCGGCCCGATCCGGCGGAGCCGACGCAGGCCGCCGCGGTGGTGGCCTGCCGCGACTTCTGTCGCCAGGCCGTCGAGCGTCGCGCCGGTCGCCGAAAGCTGTTGGGGCGGCGCGAAACCCTGCCCGGTGTCGGGTTGTACCTGGACGGCGGGTTCGGCGTGGGCAAGACGCACCTGCTGGCGTCGGCCTACTACGAGCTCCCCGGTGACGGGCCGGGTGCGTCGCCGGATGGCCAAGCCCCCAAGGCGTTTGCGACGTTCGGGGAGCTGACCCAGTTGGCCGGGGTGTTCGGCTTCGCCGAGTGCGTCGACCTGCTGGCCGGCTACACGGCGGTCTGCATCGACGAATTCGAACTCGACGATCCGGGCAACACCACGCTGATCTCGCGGCTGCTCTCCTCGCTGGTCGAGCGTGGGGTCTCGGTGGCGGCCACCTCCAACACGCTGCCCGAGCAGCTCGGTGCGGGCCGCTTCGCCGCTCAGGATTTTCTGCGCGAAATCAACACGCTGGCAAGCATTTTCACGACCGTGCGGATCGAGGGGCCCGACTACCGGCACCGCGGCCTGCCGCCGGCGCCGCAGCCGCTGTCCGACGGCGAGGTGGCCGCGCGCGCCGCGCAGGTCGACGGCGCGACGCTCGACGACTTCGATGCGCTGTGCGCGCACCTGGCCACCATGCACCCGTCGCGCTACCTGGCGCTGATCGAGGGTGTGAGCGCGGTGTTCGTGACCGGCGTGCACGGCATCGACGACCAGAACGTCGCGCTGCGGCTGGTGTCGCTCACCGATCGGCTCTATGACGCGGGCATTCCCGTGGTGGCCTCGGGGACCAAGCTGGACACCATCTTCAGCGAGGAGATGCTGGCGGGGGGATACCGAAAGAAATATTTGCGGGCCACTTCCCGGCTCTTGGCGCTGACCGCGGCGGCTAATCCAGCTCGCGGGTCATGACGTAGTCGTTCTCGACGCCGGCGCCCAGCCGAAACGTGCGGGTGCCGTGGATGGTGAATCCGCTCTTGCGGTAAAAGCGTTGTGCGCGTTCGTTTGCCCGGTTCACGCCCAGCCACACCCGGCGCACGCCCCAGTCGGCCGCGACCGCCAGCGTGCGTGCCATCAGCGCCGCCGCGGCCCCGCTGGAGTGGCGCTCGGGCAGGACATACATCTTGGACAGCTCGGCGGAGTCGTCGGAGTCGCCGCGAAGCAGCATGGCGTAGCCGACGATTCGGCCGTCCTGGCGCGCTGTGATGACGGCGCGGTCCGGATCGCTCAGGTACTCGGCGAAGCGGGCCGCCGACAGGTTGGCGCCGACGAACGCGGCGATGTTCTCGGCGGTCACCGAGGGTGGGCACGCCAACGGAAAGGTAAGGGCCGCAACGGCGGCCAGCTCTACGGCGTCGCCGGAACTCGCCGGCGCGGTCTGGAACGTTGCGGTCAGAGGTTCCACTGCGCGAGGTGATAACCCGTCTTCTTGTCCAGCAGCACGACGGTGGTGACGGGGTCGCGGTAGGCGTCCCAGTACACGCCGCCGCGCACGATCGCCCCGTTGGGCGCGTTGACGAGCACGTTGTCCAGCGCGTCGGGCGCATCGGAGGCCCGCGGCTTGTAGGCGTCGGCGTTCGGGGTCACCCCGTTGAAGCTCAGCACGGTCGCCATGACATAAGGGTTGGGCACCCGGATCGCGCGGATGGTCACGTCGGCGCGCTCGACGGTGCTGCCCGGGAAGCCTTTGTAGGTGCCTTCGCGCGTGTAGCCGAATCCGGGCGGCGGGTCGCAGGGCGCCACGCCGCTCACGGTGACGTCGGCGATGAACGTGTCGCCGTCCACCCGCAGCGTGTCACCGATGTGGCCGATCGGCGCGTCACCGGCCCACGCGCGGGGCAACGGAACCGCGCCGACGCCGACGGCGGTGAGGCCGGCGACCGCGAGCAGCAAGGCGGCGGCGACCATCAGCCAGCGGTGCATCTTCGCCATGTCGTGCCTCCTTGGCGCCGTTGCAGGGGACCCACGCATGATCGCACACGCGGGGACGCGAAGGGAGGGGTCGGCCGCACCGCTCACCCGTCCTTGCCGCCGGACAGGGATTGCAGCGCCTTGACCAGATCCGCCTCGACCCGGTCCTTGTCGACACCGCAGCGGTGCAGCGGCCCCTGGGCCGATGCGCCGGCTTCCAGCTCCAGCAGCGCCAGCAGCTGGTGTTCGGTGCCGACGTAGTTGTGGCCGAGCCGCAGCGCCTCGCGCACACTCAGCTCGAGCGCCTTGCGCGCCGGTCCGCTGAACGGAATGAGTTGCGGCGGTTGGGCTTCCACGCGCAGCGCGGCGATCGCCTCCGTCGCGGCGGCGCGCAGCGCCTCGGTGTCGACATTCTGCAGGCGCAGCAACACGGTCGCCAGTGCGGCCGCGTCGCCGAGCACGCCGAGCAACAGGTGATCCGGGGTGATCTCGCTGTTGCCGGCGTCGTGCGCGGCGTTCTGGGCCGCCACCACCGCGCCCCGCGCCCGCGGGGTGAAGCGCGCGAACCCCTGGTCGAGGTCGAGGGTGGCGGGCTCGGCACGCGGGACGAAGCGCTTCTGGGCGGCCTGCTTGGTGACGCCCATGCTCTTGCCGATGTCGGTCCAGGACGCCCCAGAGCGGCGGGCCTGGTCCACGAAGTGACCGATCAAATGGTCGGCGATCTCGCCCATGTGTTCGGCGGCCAGCACGGCGTCGGCCAGCTGATCCAGCACGTCGGAGCGCGTCGACTTGATGGCGTCGATCAGCTCGTCGAGGCGGATCGGGTAGGAGATGCGGACGGGATCGGACATACCGTCAACGGTAGGTTGACGGCCGGGAAGTGTCAACCAGCGGTTGACGACGCGGCCGGGGGTTGCCACCCCAGAGGGCGTCTCCGGTAGGAAAGCGGCAAGGTTTTGCCTCAGGAGATGCGGAGCGTTCGCTTCTCTGCCAATCTGTGGTATATGAAACTTCTTCTTGTTGCGGCGAGCTTTGCCGCAGTAATCGGCATGGCAGTGCCCGCGCACGCCGACGACACCGACGATGCATTCGTCGCGTCTCTCGACTCCGCGGGAATCACCTATTCCGACAGCGATACGGTGGTCGGCGCGGGCCATTGGGTGTGTAAGACGCTCGTGAACGGTACCGGGATGTCCGACGTCGTCTCGACGCTGGAATCCAAGAACTCCGACCTGAGCGATGACAAGGCCAACAAGTTCGCTGCCATAGCAGTCAATGCCTATTGCCCATATGTGATTTCGAACAAGAGCTCGCCCGCGCCCAGCGTGACGGCCACCAGCTCCTCGTCTTAGCGGACCGCCCGACGGCAGGCATGCGCGGGCAGGTAATCCGAATTTTACAATTGCGCGCTCGCCGCATTGTAAACGAAACCTGTTGTCAACATTTCCGCGTTAATGTGCCGCACGCGGTCGGGGGCGAAAGCGATTGCGTCGACCAATTGCACGGCACATTTCCGTGGGTTTGCTGAGCCGGTGAATTGGGGGCCATTTCTCGGTGCGCAACGGCTGGCATCCAGGCGAGGCGGAACCGTGACAGTTCACCTCCCGTTCGCCCGACGAGATGCCAATCGTCCGCGGGTTTGCGACAATCACAGCGTTATGCGACTTCTCCTGGGGCTGACCAGCCTTGCC
Source organism: Mycobacterium sp. 1165196.3 (assembly GCF_001673415.1). NCBI lineage: Bacteria > Bacillati > Actinomycetota > Actinomycetes > Mycobacteriales > Mycobacteriaceae > Mycobacterium > Mycobacterium sp. 1165196.3. Next base: position 8,192 of record NZ_LZLU01000110.1, read on the forward strand.
GCCATGCTCGTCCTGGCCGCGCCGGCGCATGCGGACATCGACAACGATCAGGACTTCCTCAAGGACCTCCGCGACGCCGGCCTCACCTACCAGGACGCCGGCAACGCGATCACCATCGGCAAGTCGGTGTGCGAACTGCTCGACGACGGCCAGTCCGACGCGAAGATCGTGACCGACCTGCGCAATCAGAATCCCGCTTTCCAGGGCGCCGCCGCGGCCAAGTTCACCTATCTGGCGGCCGCGCACTACTGCCCGAAATACATCACCGGCGAGGACCGCGGTCCGAAGCCGGAGGGCGCAGTCGGCAACTGAGCCCTTCCCGGCCGCAATAGGCTGGTGTTCGTGCGCGTCGATCCCGCACCGCTGACGTGGGACGCGGCCGTCCAGACCTGGCATTTCGACCCGGTCGCGGTGATCGTCGTGGCGGTGTTCGCCGCCGGCTACGGGTGGTGCTACCGGCGCGCCCGAGCCGCCCAGGGTGCGGTCGGCCCGACGAACGCCGCGTGCTCCGGGTTGAGCCTGCTCGCGTGGGCGCTGGCCACGATCAGCGCGATCGGGGCCTACGCCCACGTCCTGTTCTGGGTGCGGGCGCTGCAGGTGTTGCTGCTGCTGTACGTCGTGCCGTTCTTCATGGCGCAGGCCAAGCCGGTCACCGTCTTTCGCGATGCCGTGGGGCCGGCCGGCCGCGACCGCATCGACCGGTTGTTGGCCACCGGGTTCGCCCGCGTGCTCGTCCATCCCGCGACCACGTCGGTCGCGATGCTCGCCACGCCGTGGTTGCTCTATCTGACGCCCTGGTACACCGCGGCCCTGCGGACCGAGTGGGTCGGCGCGCCGACGCGGATCCTGTTGGTGGTGCTGGGATTCGGTTACTTCTACGCCCGGCTGCAGGAAGACCCGGTACCCCGCAGGTACCCGCAGTCGATCTCGCTGCTGATCACCGTCGCCGAGGCGCTCGGCGATGGCGTCCTGGGATTGGTCATCTGGCAGGGATCGTTGATCGGCGCGACGTACTACGGCGGGCTGCAACGGAATTGGGGACCCGACCCGCGGCTCGACCAGACGATCGGGGCCGGCGTGTTGTGGATCCTCGGCGATCTGGTCGGGTGGCCGTTCGTGCTGCTGCTGATGCGCGCGCTGTCGCGCGACGAGCAGGCGCATGCGGTGGCGGTCGACGCCGAGTTGGACGAGGCCGAGGCGGCCCCCAAGACGCAGGACGCCGAGGGTCAAATCCCGGCGTCGTCGGGACTCTGGTGGGAGAACGACCCGCAGCTGCGGGAGCGATTCCGCCGCTGAGGCCGGGTCACCTCAGGCGGCGCGGGCCGTCCACGTGAAGCTCTGCATCTCCGGGATCCGTGGCGTCAGCGCCGCGGCGACGCTGCGGCCGATCTGGTCGGCGGCCGCCAGCGGGGTGTCGGCGTTCAAGAACCCCTCCACCTCGACGCGCAGCGTCCGCCCGGTCCATCTGGCCCGGGCGTGCGCGTGCGTCACACCGGGGACCGACGCAGCTACGGCCTCGGCGGTGGTGATGATGTCGGGGTCGACGCCGTCGAGCAGGCGATGGGCGATGTCGGCGGTCACCTCCCAGCCGACGTGGCAGATGAACCCGGTGACCACGATCCCCGCGACGGCGTCGGCCCAGCCCCACCCCAGTGCCACGCCGATCAGCCCGAGCACCGCGCCGCCCGACGACAGCGCGTCCAGCCACGAATGCTTGGCGTCGGCCACCATGGTCGCCGACCGAATTCGCCTGCCCACCACCAGTTTGTAGCGGGCCACCAGCTGATTGCCGATTACGCCCACGACGGCCGCGCCGATGCCCCAGCTCACGTAGCCGGTGCCGCCGTGGCGGAGCAACTTGGTGACGCTCTCGAAACCGGCGACCACGGCGCTGCCCCAAATCACCACGACCACACCGATACCGGCGAGATCTTCGGCGCGTTCGTAGCCGTAGGGATACCGCTCGGTGGGCAGCTTGCGCGACGCGCGGAAGCCGATGAACACCAGGGCGCTGGTGGACACGTCCGACAGGTTGTGCAGCGCATCGCCCAGCAACGCCACCGAACCGGACACCAGCGCGATCACCAATTCGACCAGGCCGGTCAGCGCCAGCCCGACGGCGCTGACGGCGACGGCGCGGTTGGCCTGCCGGCGCTCGCCGGCGTCGTCCGCCGCGGTGTCGAGGGGGAAACTGGCCGCCGGGTCGCGTACTCCGCTGCTCACGTGCATACCGTCAGCATGCCCGACTCGGTCGCGGCTCCCAAGTCCCGCGTGGAACCTCTACTTGCCCTGTTCCGGGGTGGACGGGCCATCGCGCCAGGGCCGGGGGGCCTTGGGCAGGATCATGAACGCCACGGGCAGGCGTACCAACGCGTCACGGGCGGCGACCTCGAGGAACACGATCTCCATCTCCAGGCGGTTCAGCGGACGCGTTTCCATCATGAAACGCGTCCGCAAGTAGCGCGGCGTCCTCAGCCACTCGACCAAACTCATGCCCGCGACTCTACCCCTCTAGCGGAAATACTTGATTTGCACAATATTTCACGCGGCGCGGGGAGGACGGCCCGGCCGGGGCGCGCGGGGTGACAGCAAATGCCGTCGGGGCCGAAACTAGCGGTGTCAGCTCATGCCAATGCGAATGTTCTTCACCTGCAAAAACTCATACAGGCCTTCGACGCCGCCGGTGCGGCCGAACCCGCTCTGCTTGTAGCCGCCGTAGGGGCCCTGCGGCTCGATGTCGCTGTGCCGGTTCACCCACACCGAACCCGCCTGCAGCTGACGCGCAACCCGATGTGCACGTTCCAGGTTGGACGTCGCCACGAAGGCATTGAGGCCGTAGCGGGAATCGTTGGCGATCCTGACCGCCTCGGCCTCATCGGCGAAGGGGATGACGGACGCCACCGGCCCGAAGGTTTCGGTCTGCGCCAGCGCCGACCGATTGTCGACGTTGCCGAAGATCGTCGGCTCGATGAAATAACCGGACGCCAACTCGCCACCGAGCCTGCGTCCGCCCGTGACCAGCTCACCGGCCTTGTCGCTGACCGCCCGGTCGATGACGCCGAGGATGCGGTCGGCGGCGGCTTCGGTGATGACGGGACCGAGCATGACGTCGGGTTGCAGCGGATCACCGATCTTGGCGGCCCGCACCGTCGCCACGAGTTTGTCCACGAAGCTCGCGTACACCGACGCCTCGACGAGAATGCGCGAGGCGCAGGCGCAACTTTGGCCGGCCTGGGTGATGGGCCCCTGATGGGCGGCGATGACGGCGGCCGTATCCAGGTCGGCGTCGGCGAACACGAGATAGGCTGACTTGCCGCCCAATTCGGCTATGACCGGGGTGAGATGGTGCGACGCGGCCTGCAGCACCTTCTGGGCGGTGGCCTGGCCGCCGGTGAAGTGGATCTTGCCGATCCGGGGATGACGCACCAGCGCGTCACCGCCCGCGGGGCCGGCCGGCAACACGTTGACCAATCCCGGCGGCAGGCCCGCTTCGAGGCAGAGTTCACCAAAGCGCAAGGGCGCCAACGACGCCAGCTCGGAGGGCTTGAGGACGACCGCGTTTCCCGCCGCCAGTGCGGGCGCCACGGCCGCGCCGGCCACCACCAGCGGCCCGTTCCAGGGGGCGATGACGCCGACGACGCCGTACGGTTCGCGTTCGACGAGGTTGACGTCGAAGGCGCCGGCCACGGGAGTGCTTGCGCCGTGGGTCTTGTCGGCGTAACCGGCGTAGTACCGCAGGAACCGCTCGGTCAGTACGGAGTTGCCGGCGACCGACACCGGGACGCCGTAATCGTGCACGTTGAGCTCGGTCAGCTCCGCGAAGTGGTCGCGCACCACGTCGGCCAGCGCGACCAGCAGGTCGCGGCGGCGATCGACGGGATAGGAGACCCATTCGCGATGCGCGTCCCAGGCGCTGTCGACGGCCCTGTCGATCTCGTCGTGACCGGCCAGCGGGATGGTCGCGTTGAGCGCGCCGGTGCCGGGGTAGGCGTGCTCATAGCTGCCGCCCGAGGCGGTGGTAATGCGTTCTGTGCCAATGAGTAACGCGCCCGAGCGGGGCGGCGAGGTCGCGGTGGCTGTCAATACGGGATGCCTTCCGGTGTGCTGTCAGCCGACGGTGGTGTGATCGGCCTGGTTTTCGGCCGTCACCCGCTGCTTCTGTTCGGCGATCACCTGGTTGAGGTAGTCGGCCTTGGCGCAGCCGTAGTAGGCGGCGAACTGCAGCGCCAGTTCGTCCATCTCCTCGAAGGACACGTCGCCACTCTTGAGCGCCGCGTACACGTGGGACATGATCGGGATTTCGGCGTCCTGGAACGCGACACAGGCCACGGTGATCAGGCGGCGTTCCTTCATGCCCAGGCCGGGCCGCAACCACATCTCGCCGAAGACGAAATTCAGAATGCCCGCTCCCGAGTAGGGGTTGTCCCGCATCGGCGCGAAGGGCAGGCAGTTGATCTCCTTGAACGACTCTTCGCCGCCCCGCAGTCGCTGCTCGGGGTCGCTGGCGGTGACCAGCGGCAGCAGCGGTTCCGGGGGAGGGGCCGCCTCGCCGCGCTCCCCGGCGATCTTGGCCCATTGCACATCCACGGCGATGTTGAATCGGGACGCCTTCGGCCAGCCCGCGTAGACCGCGAAATGCAGGACGTTCTCCCGCATTTCGGTGATGGTCAGGTCGCCGCTGTTGAGTGCGGCGTAGACGTGCTGCTCCAGCGGCGCCTGCGCGTCGGCGGCCGCGACGCAGGCCAGCGTGACGAACCGTCGATCGCGGCGGGACAGGCCCGGTCGCGACCAGACCTCGCCGAAGACGAAGTCGATCAATCCGCCCGCATACGGGCTGTCGGCGTCGGGCGGGTCGATCGTCATCACCTCGGCGAAGGTACGCATCCCGCGTTCGCGTCGCGCACCGTCGTTCATCGGAGCCCTATCGGATGGTGACACCGGCGTCGACCTTCAGTTCCAGCCCTGTGACGTAGCGGGATTCGTCGGAGATCAGATACAACACCGCGTTGCTCACGTCGGACGCTTCGATCAGCGGCGCGGGCAGCGCGTTGAGGAAGATGGGCACCAGGTCGGGCCGTTGCTCGGCGATCAGGGTGTGCATGCTCGGGGGCGCCATCCCGGTGGCCACCCCGGTGGGGTGCACGGTGTTGACCCGAATATTCTGTGCGGCAAGCTCGTTGGCCAGCGCCAGGGTCATGCCGACGATGCCGTGCTTGGAGGCGGTGTAGGGCACGTGCAGCGGCGTGCCCTTGATGCCGGCCGACGAGCTGATGTTGACCACGCTCCCGCCGCCCCGGGCGACCAGGTGGGGGAGTGCGGCCGCGCAGGTGTTCCAGGCGCCGATGAGATTGATATCGACGACCAGTCGCCACTGCTCGGCGGTGGTGGTGTCCCAGGTGCCGACGGTGAGCACGCCGGCGTTGGCGACCGCGCCGTCGAGTCCGCCGAGTTCGCCGGCGGCGTCGTCGACCGCCGATTTCATGGCGGTCTCGTCGCGGACGTCGACGACTTTGGTGATCGCACGCCGGCCGTGTTTCTCCACCAGTTGCGCGGTCTCGTGCAGGTCGTCTTCGGTGGCCAGGGGGTATTCCAAACCCGCTGGGGTGGAACAGATGTCCACCAGGACGCAGTCGGCGCCTTCCTCGGCCAGCCGCACCGCGTGCGAGCGTCCCATGCCGCGCGCGGCGCCGGTGATCAAGACCCGTTTGCCCGCGACCCGGCCGGCGGCGTTGTTCGTCGTCATCCGCGTATCAAACCTTGTTGCAGAAGCCCGCGTCGACGGGGAAGGTCACGCCCGTGACGTACTTCGCCTCGTCGGAGACCAGGTAGGCGATGGCGGCGCTGACGTCTTCGGGTTCCAGCATGCCGACGGGCATCGGGTTTTGCAGATGGGGACCCGCGCCGGGATTCTTCTCCAGGAACTCGGTCATGTCGTCGTTGGTGGCCATCATAGTGTTCACCGCGGTCGGGTGCACGGTGTTGACCCGAATGCTCAGCGGTGCAAGGGCATTGGCCAGGGTGCGCATCAGCCCGACGATCCCGTGTTTGGACGCCGCGTAGCCCAGTCCGCCGCCCTGCAGGCCGCCGAAGCCCTTGATGCCGGCGGTCGAGCTGGTGAAGATGATGACCCCGCCGCGGTTGCCGGCCAACAGGTGCGGGACGGCCGCCCACGCCGTGTGATAGGCCCCGTCGAGGTTGACGCCGGTGACCGCCCGCCACTGCGCCAGCTCCTCCTCGATGCTCAACTGGCGAAACGCCAGCGGCGCGATCCCGGCATTGGCCAGCACGATGTCGAGGCGGCCGAAGTGCTCGACTCCGGCATCCATTGCGGCCTTGACTTGCTCGAAGTCGCGGACGTCGGCGACCGTGCCCAGCATCTTGCCGCCGGCTTCTTCGACCAGCGCGACGGTCTCGTCCAGCTCCTCGTGGGAGGCCATCGGGTAACCGTTGGCCGGAATGTCGGCGCAGATGTCGATGCCGATGATGTTGGCGCCCTCGCGCGCGAGCCGCACGGCGTGACTGCGACCCTGGCCGCGCGCCACCCCGGTGATGAAGGCGACCTTGCCATCTATTGACCCCACGGCGCGCGTCCTCTCTGTTCGTCGACCCAGATCAGGGCAGAGTAACGCCGTTACTCACCTGCGCACAGTAACATGGTTACTCATGACGGCAACAGGGGCGGCAGTGGATGCCGAGAACGGCGCGTCCGGGCCGCGGACCGACCCGATCCTGGACATCGTGGTCGAGATGCTCGACAGCGAGGGCTACGAGGCCGTCCAGCTGCGCGAGGTGGCCCGGCGGGCGCGGGTTTCCCTGGCGACCATCTACAAGCGGTATCGCACGCGCGACGAGCTGATCGTCGCGGCCCTGGACGGGTGGATGGACGCCAATCGCTATGCGCGCCTGCCGTCGCTGATCGACGATCTGCCCGGTGAGTCGATCTATGTGGACCTGATGCACGTGATGCGGACCATCTTCGAGCCGTGGGAACGGCATCCGGTAATGCTGCGCTCCTACTTCCAGGCCCGCTCGGGGCCCGGCGGAAAGCGCCTCATCCAGCGTGGCGTCGACGCCGTCGTTCCCGTCGCCAAAGCCGTTCTGGCGCAAGCGGATCCGGGATTCGCCAAAGACCTCGAGCTCATCCTCACCGGCGTCGTCTACGGGCTGCTCACCCGATTCGCTCAGGGGGAGATCGACGTCACCGAAATCGTGCCGGGTATCGAGCGCACCCTGTTCTGGTTGACCACGGCGTACGAGAACGGTCTGCCCGCGCGAGGCTGAACCGACTGCGTTGACGGCCTGAAAATCCGATTATTCAGCCGTTCATAAGGCGCTTTTTCCCGATTGTGCCTATTCTTCGTCTTCATGCCGCTATGGGTCGACGGCATCGTGAACGCCCCGAAGAAAGGAAGCGCATGATGTCCTCAGCTCGCCGGCTGGCCGCGTTGGCCATCCCCGTCATGTTGGGCGCGGCTCTGATTACCAGCGCCGCGGTTGCCACCGCCGACCCCCTCGACGACGCGTACCTGTCGCAACTGCGTGCCGCCGGCTTCAGTTGGCCGCCCGATCACGACGCCGCCCTTACCGGGATGGGGCGCCTGATCTGTGATGACATCGGTTGGGGTTGGACCTATGAGCAGATCTCCCAGAGCATCCACCAGATCCTGGACCCCAGGAATGTCACCTTCGGAGACGTCGGATCCATGGTGAGCCTTGCGCATTCGACGTACTGCCCCCTGCAGCGGTGCTGGACCGACCACTGCTGAACGGCGAAATCCCTTGCACCGCAGCAGGTGTGCTCACATGAGCGGGGGTCCCGGCAGCAGCCAGGTGACCGACGGGTCGATGTCCTCCTTGTACTGCGGACAATAGGTGGCTATCGACAGGCCGACGAAGTAGGCGGACTGCTTGACCGAGAGGTCCGTTTGCCTGGCCAGCTGGATCGCCAGCACCGAGGCGTTCGGGTTGGTGGCGATGCTGGTGCACACCGTGCGGGCCTTTCCAATCGCATCGTCGTTGTCGGGCATGGTGATTCCGCCCTTGGAGAGGCCCGCGATGAACGCGTCGTCGGTGTCATCCGCTGAGGCGGGCGCCGCGAACGCCAAGGCAGCGGACAGGAAAACCGCGCAGAGCGCCGGCCACTTCCCGGCCTTCGTCACAGTCATGGTCTCCCCTCAGTGCGCGGACCCGTCGGCGTGCAGGCAAGGACGACTTCCATGAACGATAGTCGACATCGCGGTGTACTTCTCGCGGCGAGGCACGGATTTCAGGACGAGCAGTGGGTGGCCTTGATGTGCCCGTTGGGTGAACCCAGCTTGGCCAGCGCGTCGGCGGTGGATGCGGTGGCGTCGGGCCCCGAACCGCCCTGGAACCGGCCGGAGAGGCGGTCGAACGCCACCGATGCGCAGCCGTTGCGGGTGCCGGCCACCACTTCACAGACGTCGCCGGCCTCGGCGGTGCAGTGCGCGAGCGCGACTTGGTTCGCCTGGTCCTGACTGGCCCCGGTGCCCCAGCCGGCGGCTCGTCCGCTCCCCACCGACACGGCGAGGGCGACGAAGCCGTCGTCGGCCCGGGCCATCGGCACGGGCAGCGCGGCGATCGCGCAACCGACCGCAGCCACGACGGCAATGACCGGTCGCATCGGCGCGCTCCTGAGCATGTTACGAATTGCCTTCGGGGTCTTCAGCCAGGTAAGTGACTTCGTACCACCGCTTGGACGGTCCGGCGCTGTCCGTCTCGGTCGCCGTGGCCCGCTCGAGGCGAACATCGGTCAGATGCGGATTGTCCACGCGGATAAAGTCTTCGAGCTCGGCATGCAACGCGTCGCCGTCCAGGGTGATATCCGCGAGCGCTCTGCCGGTATACCTCGTCCAACTCACGCCTCACATTGTGCTCCGGCCGTGGCGCCGGACCGCAATTCGACACCGGGGTATATTGCAACCCGCCGCTGTGCCGCGCGAAATTGCAGGGTCAGGCGGTCCGCAAATGCGCTTTCAGGCCGGGAGACTCGGTCGTGAAGGAGGGCGATGAATCGCCAAAGTGTCTGCAGCACCAGCACTTCACCGATTGGTCGGGTGTGACGCTTAAACGCGTCGACGAATTGAAGCCCGGCGACCGGATCCGCATGAAGGTCGGGCACGCCACCGTCGTCGCGACCGAACCCCTCGACGACGACCGCACCCTGCTGACCTTTACCTATGGGACGAAGGGCCCCGCCGACAACGCCCTGACCGTTGATGTTCTGGACGACGACGAGTGGGGCTGGTAGGGCGCCGGAATTCGGGTTATCGCCGGCATCTTGTCGGCGACGGCTCGGCATACGACTATTGACTGAGTACGGACCCGCAGGAGGAACGATGACGCCGCACCGTGTGAAATCCGTCGTCGGTTTATCGGCGGTGCCGTTCGCAATTTCCGTGTGGTTTATCCCGACGGCTTTCGCCGACAATCCGTCCTGGAATGGCCAGTACGCGATCACGTTCATGGTCGGCCCGAAGGCCGGGACCAGCATGGCCGTCGGCGACCCGGAGGTGCAGCACACCGAGACCTACGGTATCCGTTCGAGCTGCACGAACGGCAAGTGCGTCGCCACCATCGTCAGCGGCCCGCCGCCCACCAACCCGACGGTGCCGCAGCCGGTTCAGTTCACCTGGGATGGAAAGTCGTGGTCGCAGGCCAACGACTTTCAGTGGGACTGCATGATGCCCGATACCACGATCCAGTGGAATCCGGCCCGGGCCGAGGTGCACTACACGCCCCAACCCGACGGAACGCTGGCCGGCGTCATGCACACCGACATCTTGAGCGGCGCGTGCCAAGGGACCATCGACATGAACATGACCGCCGAGCGCGTGGGTAGCTAGCGGCCCTCGGTTCAGGGTGGCGGTGGCGCCGACCGGTTTCGAAACTCGGGATCGCGGTGTGAAATCGGCGGGATTCGTCGACACCTACCGCGCGAAATGGATACGTTGAATGGCCAAGGGCATCGGGCAGCGCTTCCAGTTCCGCGCGAAATAACGGAGTCGAATCATGTCGCGTGCCACGAGAATCAACAGCTGATGGATGCACGGCGAGACGCAGGGATTCCCGAGCCGCGGGAGCGGGCAGCGAGGGCGGGACAGCGGATTGAACAGCTGCGGCAACGGCGCGCCGAATTGGCCGCCGGCGAGGGTTCTTCCGGGGATTCGGTCGACCGGGCGCGCCGGTATGCGCAGGACGCCATGGAGCGCGCCGAGAAAGCGCATCTGGCTGCCTCTCGCGGACACGACGAAGCCGCACGCGCGCATGAGCGGACGGCAAACAATCTGCAGCGCGCGGCCATGGAGGGAATCGGCGATCCTGAGCAACTACAGGACAAGGCCGATGAGCATTGGCAGGCCGCAGCGAACAATCACCGGGAAAGCGCGGTCGCGTTGGCGGAGGCGGAGGACCCCACCAAGTCTTCGTCCGGCGGCTAGTCAGGCGATCGAACCTGTTATGGGACAAGGGTCCCGAAGACGTGGCGGTGACGGCTCCGCTCAGGTGTGCACTTTCCAGCCCGCCAACGGGGTCGGGGCCGCCGGAGCATTGGGATCGTTGAACTCGATGTAAACGTCGCCCTGCTTGACGTTGCCGTCGTAGGCGACGAATCCGTGGGCGGTCTGGCCGTTGGTGACGCTGCCCGCGCGCAGCGGCGGCGTCTTGTTGATCTTCTGGTAGTCGACGAGCGATGAGCCGCTCTCGACATCGCGGTTCGGGTCCTGCCGCCAGGGGGAAGAGGAGGCGGTCAGGGAGGACTGGCTGTAGTTGAACGGCGCGTTGGACTTGCCTTCGATGGTTACCTCGATGACGGTGCAGCCCCCGCCGCTGGAGCAGCCGGACGAGATCCACGTCGCGTTGTTGAGCGTGACGTCGGCGGTTGCGGTGCTGTACTCCGTGACGTGGATGCTGGTGCCGGATTTTCCCGTCGGGAACGGCGGCTGTTGGGTTGTCGGGTCGGCGGTGCCCTGGGGCGCAGTGAAATAGGCCGTCAGCGCCAGCGTCGCCGCGAGTGCGCTCATGTGAGCGGGTCTGGTCACTGCCAGAAGATAACGCATTCGCAGATTTGACCGCGAGCTCGTACTGGCGCCCGTCCCGCATTTCGACAACAAGAGGCGTGAAAAGCGTTGCCGCATAACCATTTCAAGAAGGGGCAGTCGCTTTAGTGCGGCAGGTTGGCCAGATAACACCGCACTCGGGTAGCGGCGTCGTCGGGCTTGACCCCCATGTTGATCAACCGCCGAACTACTTCTTCGGAGGGAATGCCAGAGCCGATGTCGTTGTCGATAACGTGCAGGCTGGGGAACCAAGTCTCGGCGCTTACTCCCGGTGGTGGGGGCTTCGCATCGCCGCCCACGCACTGGACGTAACCGGGGACGCCGGAGTCAGCGTGAGCCGGCGGCGCCCCCATCGACACAGCAATAGCGATGCCGACCGCCGCAGCGGCGTAGATCAGACGCATGCTGGCATTATTGCGTGTTCGCGGCGATTAACAACCACGAATTTGGGGGTCTGCCCGATTTCTCTCTCGCGGGTCGCAGTGGGCCTTACACTGCATGAGAATGAGCGCCTATCAGACCGTTGTGGTCGGCACGGATGGTTCGGACTCGTCGCTGCGCGCGGTGGCGCGCGCGGCCGCGATCGCCGCGGATCACGGCGCGAAATTGATCGTTGTGACGGCACATCTTCCCGTTCCCGAGGAACGCGGCCGCTACGCCATCCCGCCGGGTAGCGACCACGGTCAGGACTACCGGACGGTGGGGGAGGCGCCCTACTACAGGATCCTGCGGGACGCCAGGGAGCGCGCGCACCAGGCCGGGGCCAAGGACGTGGAGGAGAAGTCGGTCGTCGGTGCCCCCATCAACGTGCTGGTCGACCTGGCTAAGGAGGTCGACGCCGACCTGCTCGTCGTCGGGAATGTCGGACTGAGCAGCGTCGCCGGGCGGCTGCTGGGTTCGGTCCCGTCCGCCGTTTCCCGCAGGGCCAAGACCGACGTCTTGATCGTGCACACCAGCGACTGAGGGTCGCCAAGAATCGGTCGGTGCCGCCCCCTGGTCGGCGCCGGCCATGCGGACACAGTCATCCGTGCGCGGCGTCCGCCGCGGCAATCAACGCCCTGCCCAGCTGCCGGGCTGCGGCTGGCGCGATGATCGGGGTGTCGGGACAGTCGATGACGACCTGGCACTCGGCGTGCCCGTCAACGTATTGCCGCCCGATGACGGAGACCACGATCTCGGCCGGTTGCCCGTGGCCGGGGTGGTCGATGCTCCACTCCGGGCCGTCGAACACCCTGAAGGCCGGTCCGAGGTTGTCCCATTCGTCGACCATGGTCGCCCCGCTGGGCGGTGCAAGGTTGTCTTTCATGGCTCGATCGTGTCCGCGATCTTGGGCGCGGGCACGAGTAGTGCACTACTTCACTTGTGCTGAGGCGGCGAAAGTTTCGCCCAGAAGTGTTCGCGCGTTTCTCCCCGCGCGGCGGGCCCTGCGGGCAAGGAAAACGCCGGGCCATCAAGACGTGCGCACGGAAAGCGCGATGTCACCCCCGACAACGCGATCGACGCCTCGAACCGGGCCAGCGGCGCGCCGAGGCAGGAGGGCGGAAGAGATTCGAGGGAAAACCCGGAGATTTCGGGGAAACGCGGAATATCGGGGGCTGGCTGAAATATCGAGATCGTTTGCTGCGCAACGACGTTGACGCTGCGTCATGGAGCCGGATGATCTTGGGGCCGCCCAGGCTCGTCGGTGCCCGTGCACTCCATTCTCCGCCGTCAACAAACGAATGGATTTCTTAAGGAGCGGACGTATCTGAGGTCTGTTGTGTTTCGTTCATGTCTGATCCGGAACTCTGCCTGACGCAATGTAATACCCCCCACCAAGGTGCCATTTAACGTGTACGTCCAACAAACGCGATTGCAAACTTTCAGCGAATACGCGGCTGTGCGCCAGGCTGCTGTACGTGTTGCCCGCTGGAAGGTCTCCGAGGGTACGGATCGGATTCAGAACTGATTTCAGTCCGGAAAACGAACAGACATCACCGATTACTATGTTCCCTCCTGCTCTCACAGCATTCTTGAGTACTTGGAATGCCTTTTCAGGGTCACTGATGATGGACAGGCCTAACGTGCATATCCCCGCGTCGTAAGACGCCTTGTCAATGACGCCTAAGGGTAAAGCGGTAACGTCGCCTTTGACCAATTTGACGTTCGTCCAACCTTTTTCGGCGATCATGTGGCGAGCCCGCTCCAACATTCCATCTGACCAGTCGATGCCGAGGATCTCCCCTTCAGGGCCAATGCGCGACTGTATGAAGGAAAATTCGAGACCGGTCCCACAGCAGAATACGATCACATGGTCGCCAGGCTTAAGATCCAACTCATTTACCGCTGCGCTTTTCAGCGGAATCATCGGATATTGAATGATATTGTAGACCTTCGATATAACGCGGTCATACAAGAAACGGAAGAGCCGAACCCACTTCCCGCTGATCGTGGGCAGGGGTCCTGGGGTCGTCATTGCCGACTGCACCTCCGTTCACCGTGCGTCGTACGGTTGACTGGGACAGTGTCCCATGTTTGCGATGAGGTTCATATGGGTTTCTCGGATTCCCTTGACGACTCCTCTATCTTGTAGTAATTAGTCCGCCCGCGGCGATGCGCCAGCGCTACGTCCTCGGGAGAGTCGGTGCGACCGACATGGTCAGGGCTATCCTCAGCACACCGAGGCCTGGCAACCAATCGTCTGCCCCGGCCCTTGCGGCTACTGCGCAAGCGTTCCTTGCGCACCGTGCCGATGGACGCCACTGCAGCCACGCCTGCCGCGCGGCCATCCGCCGCAAGCGCCTGGAAGCTGCTAGCCGGGCGAGATAGATCGTTGAGGGGCGCTTCACACCGGCGGACAGTGCAGCAAGCAACACCCGAAGCAATGGAGTTGCCAACGGTTGGGCACGTATCGGGCGTGATGCCCGCTCAGATTCCCAAAATCACATCTGAACTGCACGAATGCTGGTGCGCGATACTGGGATTGAACCAGTGACCTCTTCCGTGTCAGGGAAGCGCTCTCCCGCTGAGCTAATCGCGCCGGGAAACCAAAAGCTTGGAGGTGGAGACGGGAATCGAACCCGTGTGCACGGCTTTGCAGGCCGTTGCCTCACCACTCGGCCACTCCACCGTTGGGGTCCACGCCACTTGCACCTTCGAGCGGATGACGGGATTCGAACCCGCGACCCTCACCTTGGCAAGGTGATGCGCTACCAACTGCGCTACATCCGCGCGCCTCGGACGACATCGTCGCCCGGTGCGAAGCACGACGATAGTCCACGTGAGCGGGCACATACAAATTTCTTGGTACGAGCCGTGTCTAGGCTATCGCGTCGACCCGTCACACGATGCGGCCGGTATTGTCGGGGCCGGCGCGTGCTAGTCTTCGACGTCGTTCGCCGTCTCGGCGCCGGTCCCGTGGCTCAGTGGGAGAGCGTCCGCTTCACACGCGGAAGGTCGCTGGTTCGATCCCAGCCGGGACCACCCAAGTATGCGCAGCTCAGAGGCTATTTCTGTACTCGCACCCGGCGAGCCGTGCGATTAACGTGAGATCCAGCTGTCAGCACCAAGTTTGCTGGCCGACGCGCCGCCGACCATCCCAAAATGGCTCGATATATGTCGTTGCGCTTTCGATTTATGGTGGTACGTGACGGAAATAGCCACCTGATTTCGGTAACCGGACAGTGTTTGTTTGGCCGGTTTGGTGTGGCTGGCCTGTTGCTAGTAACCCCCATCGCCGATGGCACGCCAGCGGCGTTGTTGCAGCGTCGCGGGTGGTGGACCGATCACGGCGGCACATGGTGTCTGCCTGGCGGGGCCGGGCACCGCGACAACAGCCCGAGCGGGGCCGCGGTCCGCGAAGCCGTCGAGGAGACCGGGCTAGACCCGGCTGGCATCATGCTGCGCGCGGCTGTGGTGACCGCGCAAAGCCGAGCTGCGCGACGGTGGATGGTGGACCTACACGACCGTCGTTGCGAATCGCTGGCGAGCCGCTGCCGACTAGACCGGGCCTTGAGGGCGCTGTGGCCTGGGTGCCGGTTGACGACGTGACTCATCTGCGGCAGCATCCCGGCCTGGCCGCGAGCTGGCCGCACATCGCCGCCCTGGTGGGAGCCACACCAGCGGGACGCGGCGAAAATTACCGGCAATTTGACATCAATTGACCCTTGGCAAATCCGACACGCCGGTTCGACCGGCTATTGCTGCCCTACTGCGGCGTAGAGTCACGTTTCAATTAGATTGAGTTCTAACGGTTTTGGATTGAGTTATACCGATTTCCGCGATTTTAGGTAGGTAACGGAAATGAGCACGCTAACGACTTTGGGCCGCGATGTCATCGCTGTGATTGATGGCGTGCCGGTTGGCCCGCTTTTCGGTGGGACGCAGCCGACGCACCAGTACGGGATTAACACCAAAGCCGATGTGCTGGTTAATCAGCTCGCGGACGGTAGCGATTTGAATGCGGTGTACACCGAATTCGCTGATCTGCTCAACATCTGGAATAACGAGCGAACCAGCCTGACCGATCTGCTGAAGTTCAACGTGACGGTCAGCGGCGAAGCTGTCCCGCAGGACATGCAAACCGCATCGTTTGAGGACGCAACCGAATTGGGCGTTTCAAAGTCGGCTAGCTCGCCTGCTGCTTTGCCTCTCGGATACACTTTCCGGGACAAAGATTTACGTGGCTCGTTCTCGTGGCGGTTCCTTCGCGACGCGGATCGCCGCCAGGTGGATTCGGTCATGGATGGCATTTTGGCCGCAGACAACAAGTTGGTTACCGGAACGATTTTGCGCGCACTGTTTTCCAATACGCGCAAGCGCAACGAACACCAGATGACCGTCTACGATTTGTATGACGGCGTTGCGCCGGGACCGCCGAGCTATTTAGGCCGTACATTCCCTCAGACCGAGAGTCACTACATCGCCAGCGGTGCAAGCCAGATTGATAATCAAGACATCGAGGACGCCATCCGGCTCATCACCCGTAAAGGCTATGGCACGCAAAGCAATTCAAAGCTTTTGATTTTGGCTAACCCTGACGAAAGTGAGCTGATCCAAACCTGGCGGGCCGGTGAGGAATCTCGCCCGAAAGAGGGTGGCGAAATTTCTGGACCGATTGCCTCGCACGATTTCATCCCGGCCAATGATGCCCCGCCGTTTCTCACCAGCGCAGGCGAGCTGGTGGGAACCCAAGTGCCCGGCCAACTGTGGGGAGTCAAGGTTGAAGGCTCTTACGGCCCAGCGCTGTTGATTCAATCTGACTTTATTCCAAGCGGTTACGTGGCTGTTGCCGCGTCCTATGGCCCGAACAGCCCGTACAACGCCATTGGTTTTCGCCAGCATTCAAATCCCGCATATCAAGGGCTGCGCCATATCCCCGGTGCTGGGGCCTACCCCTTGGTCGAAAGTTTTCACACCAGGGCGTTCGGGGTCGGTGTGCGCCAGCGCGGGGCTGCGGTGGCCGTGCAGGTGACGACCGGCAACAGCTACACCCCGCCGAGCGCTGACCAGATTCCGGTTTAGGTCAGCGAAAGCGGGTGACCACGAATCGGGGTCTAGATCATGAGCGGTGACGGTGAAGACTGGTTTGGCAAGCACGTTTTCGATCCTGGGCACGTCGAACGCCAACGCAGCGCAACCGAATTCAGTCATGGCCCCGGTCGCGTAGTGCCATGGGTCGAATCTCGTGCGCGGGCACAACACCGCAATCCCGAGCCCAGCGATGGTTACGGAACACCGTATTTCGCCAAGACGCCGCCACAAAAACCCGTCATCACTGCGGAGAGGCGACGGAAATGCCCGCGACGCTAGTCGCGCAACCCTTGCCGGGGCATAACGACTGTCACGAAGAGGTAAGACAACATGGCCAAGCTGACGAAGGCTCAGAAGTCCGCTCGCGCACGGTTCGCCAAACAGGCCCGCGCTAAAAGCAACACCAAAATCGGTCGTCGCGCGAAATCGACTGCGCGCCAAAAGAAAAAGTAACCGATGACCAAACGCCGGCCAAAATCTCACGCGACGAAATCGGTTGCAGCCAAGAGCAACCGGGTGTTTCACCGTGATGCGCGTGGCCGTTTCGCCCCCGGTGGCGCGACGGCCGCCACGTCGCCGGAAGCCGCTGCGCTGAAACGGCGCGTGCGTCGTCGCCGTCGAGTTGCGCTGGCCGGTGCTGCGATCACCGCGGTCGCTGCCAGCCAGGCGCATCCGGCCAGCCATACCCGCACCGCGATCACCCGGCGTCGCCTGGTCGCTGCGCACGTGGCCCGAGCGGCGTCAGATCACCGCAAGTCGGTCACCCGGCGTGCTCGGGCGATCCCGCACCGTTCGACAGCCGGAGCCGCGTTCCCGGCCCCCGCGCGCAAGGCCGCACACGCTGAGGCGCGTCGGCTTACCAAGGGGTATCGCCGCCAGGTGAAGCGAACGCGGAAGGTGCGTCGGCGTGCGAGGCGGTCTCGATGAGCGCGTTAGACCCCCCCGCCGCACCCACCAGGCGGGGCAGGTGTCCCGCTGGGGAACGCATCGTCAATGACGCAGTTCATCTCGAAGCGCGGCGTGGCGAACGTGCCGCCCGTCATCGCGACGTTGTGCCAGTAGCTACCGTCAGGGAATTTCTCGCCGTTGCACCAGGCGACCGCCAAAATGCCGCCCTTGCCACCGGGACAATCGCTGATGGAGAGGTTGGGCTTGTGGGTCGGGTCGGCCTGGGCTGTGCCAGCGGACAGAAGCGCCGTGGCACCGAGTACCGCCAGCGCTGCGCCGAGGGGTTTGGTCCTGGTCATAGCAAGCGAGCCTACGGTTTCGGCCTGCCGTGAGGGCGGATTTAGATGACTCCGTACAACCCGCCTGAGTGGCCGTATTGCGGTCAGCCCGAGCCGCGTCGGCAGAGACCCAACCGGCCACCGCGAAATGGCAACTCGACTACCCCGCGTCCGGTGACGGTGAACCGGCCTGGTTAGTCGTCAACTTCGGACCATCCTGGCAACGGTGGCGCATAGGCGTCGTGCGGCCAGTCCCCGCGCCAGAAGATTCGCCCGTTTCGCCACACGAACTCCACGTCATGCAGCGACTTCGTTTCGACGTGCGAGCTACCTGGGATTTTCAACCGGACAGCCACGGTGTCATCTGTGCAGGCGTCGTGACGCAGAGAGACGAACGCGCCAGCCTTCGGAGTGCCCTGCCCTCGGAACTCCCCTTTGTGATAGAGCGCGATGTGCATAGGCGAGCTGACAGTCGCCATCTCGATGGTGTGCAACGTGGCGGAGAGCGTCGCGGTCGGGTCGTAATTGCCGTCCGAGGGGACAGGGTGCCACTTCCGATCAACGTGTGGGTGCGGTGCGAACGATTCGACGGCCTGACGCACTTCGGGTGGAACCTCGCTCATGGCGGGTCACACTACGCCCCAGCGCCGCCCACGCCCCACCGACGCGGGTGCGCTCGTGTGATCGGCCGTCCCGAGCCTCTTCAAAAGCTAAGAAGACAGATGGCTTTGAACTTTAACGCGAAATAGTTATTTATCCATAAGGACCGCCTGTGAATTCGCCCGATCTGCGGCCTGAACGCTTGGCGGGTGGATGCAGTTTCGGTAAGTTGCATTTATCGGGGTCGGCCTGACCCGCAAACCCGCATTGGAACAGAAAGGCCACGTCCATGGGCCGAGGTAACACCGCGCCAATTTCAAGCGCCAATCCGCAATTTAAAACCGACCTCAACAAAAAGTTGCAAAAAAGACTTCTCTCTACGCAGGAAGCCGCAACGTATCTCGGAATCAGTATTCCAACGTTCCGCCGCTATCGCGAAATGGGGCGAATCCCGTTCAAAAAGGTTGGCGACAAGCTTTACAAGTATGAAGTTGCAGACCTTGACGATTTCGCTCGCAAAGTCGGAGTGTAAGCAACACTCCAAAACCCGAAAACCGGGAAGCCTGAAAGGAATTTCATAATGGACGACCAATTATCTGACGAGGACACACGTATCTATCAGCTCGCACAAGAGCAAAAACTTGATCCTGTCCGCGCAGTAATAGACAACCGAAAAATTGCGACGATTTCTGATCCGAAACAACGAATGCATCAGCGACGGCATCTGACCGGCGTTACCCTGCCGCTTAATCGTGATGACGAAGAGATGACCGACTTTGTAGCGGTATCGAAAAACTGGCAAGGTCGCTTTGAACATTTAGATTCGCGGGTGGAATCTATCATTTCACAAGCGTTTGAGAGTGAACCCACGCGCAAGTACCGAGCGTTTCACTATTTAGAACCGGCTGACAACCTGATCCGTTCCATCCCAGAGAAGGTGATGCGAAATTTTCCCGCTGGTATCGACGTGGCCCCCGATCAGATTATCGCGATCGCCCCGTCGAGACCCGGTGAGTATTGGAAAATCACCAGCGTCGAGTCATTACACATGGTCATGGACCTGCTCTCGCTCGACATCCACTGCGATCTGGATCTGATGAGGAACACCGATATCGGACCGTGCCTCGATAAATACTCCTGGTTACGAAAGCTAAAAAAGCAGGATGAAAACGGCTGTGTAGATAAAGACGGTTTACCTAACCCGCACCAGCGCGAGTTTATACCGAACTATTTCGGAACGGCGCCGTTCGCGGTGGGCAATGTGATTGCTCTGGCACGTATTTGCACAATGTGCTACGGCGCATGGCTTTACCAAAATCACGTCGATACGACCAAAATCGGCATCATCGAACCCATTAGCGACGGTTTTGGCAGTGTTGGCGGTGGCCCGATCACCAAGAGCGAATATAAGTGGGACCCAAAGGTTGTCAAGCAGGTCAGGCGCGAGTGGCACCTGCGTAATAGTCGCTGGCCATCGACTATTGAATTGCAAACGGCATTACAAGATGCGGAGTTTGTCGGCGAGGGAAGCGAAGAGCCGCAAAAGATCACCGATAAAAGAGCAAAGCATAGGAAATCATGATTGGGTGGGTTGCCGCCGCATAGCGCGGCGGGTCTCCGTGGAAATGAATGGCCGCATCGGTAACGTCCCATAAATGGGCAAGCCCCTGCCTGGGAATGAGGAAGCCCAGGCAGGGGGCCGAACAGATCAGATCGAAGGGCGATCCAAGTTGACAACTACTACGAAGAAGCTGTCATGACCATTCAAGCACATTTTCAGCGGCGCAGCCAAGACGAATCGCCGCACATTCCCGACGTTGATGATCTGTCCCTGTTTCAAGCTGCTTTAGCTTACGCAAATGCGGGCTTGTATGTATTGCCGGTAAAAATCGGAAAACACCCCGGCAGCGTTGTGGGTGATGGTTGGCCCGAGCAGAGCACCCGCGATCCTGACGTTATCGAAAGCTATTGGGATCGCCCCGAGCAGCGTGGAATCGCCCTGCATACGGGCAAGTCAAACCTGATCGCGTTCGATCTCGATGTCGACCTCGTTCCCGACGAACTCGACTGGCTCAAGACAGGTCTATTTCAGAGCACTCGCGGCCGTCATGGGGGTGCGCGCGGACATTACGTGTTCGCCAGCGATGAGATTTACATCTCCGGTGACCTCACGCTCACCGATGGCACGAAGGTTGGAGATGTTCGATCCGGCAATACGGTGATCATTGCCGAACCGTCGCAGCACGCCAAAGCCGACGAAGGTGGTCAGTACCTTTGGATCACCAAAGGTGACCTACCAGCGCTTCCCGATCAAGCACACGGATACCTCACGCCGTATGGGACCACCAGGGCGCGGTGGTCGGCCTCAATTGAAGCGCCTGACGAACTGGTCACCCAAGCCCTTGCGGACTGGACTGCCAATACCCGACCGAAAGCACTCGATGGCCCGGTCAAATCCATCAGGCAAACCCGAGCAGCGACCTACGCGACGACTCGCAATGTTTTGCGGTTTGCAGCCAGTGAGGCCCGCGTCGGCTTCTACCCGCTCAAAACCATGATCGAAAACACTCGCGCGGCCATGCTCGACAGCTACACCCAACGCGGCGAGCCGCAGAAGTTCTCAGATCACGAATTTGGCCGGCTGGTGGCCAACGGTGTCGGTTACGCATTGAGCCGCAGCCCACGAGACATCTTGGACGAAGCCAACCGCGACTACGACAACGATGACCTAGCGCAGCTCTACACAGCGTTCTGGAAGTCGTCGCCGCAGCTTTCGGATTTGCATCAGTTCGCGCAGGCCCGCTTAGTCGGCCCGTGGTCGATGCTGGGCGCAACGCTGGCGCGTGTTGTATCGGCCATCCCGCCGCATGTGGTTCTACCGC
This sequence comes from Mycobacterium sp. 1165196.3, assembly GCF_001673415.1. Classification (NCBI taxonomy): domain Bacteria; kingdom Bacillati; phylum Actinomycetota; class Actinomycetes; order Mycobacteriales; family Mycobacteriaceae; genus Mycobacterium; species Mycobacterium sp. 1165196.3. The sequence goes on from NZ_LZLU01000110.1 coordinate 29,486, forward strand.
CGATAGTCGGGTCATACGCCAGCTTGAATTTGTTTGTGGCTCTTGTCGGTAAGAGCGGAGAGTCTAAATCGGCGTCGATGCTTGCCAGCGCTGACTGGCTCACGGTCGAACCCGACTACGAAGCGTCTAAACCCGGTAGCGGTGAAGGATTAGCCAAATGCTTTGCCTACAAAACCAAGTTGCCTAACGGTGGTGGCTGGTCGCAGATCGGTAAGCAATGGACCGTATTGGCTCAAATCCCCGAAGTGGACACGCTGACCGCAACCGGCAGCCGTGGCGGTGCGACCATCATGAGCACCTTGCGCGAAGGTTGGTCCGGTGAGCGCTTGGGCCAAGATTACGCTGGTGATGATAAGCGAATTGTGTTGCAGAAGAACCGTTATCGGTTGTGCTTGGTAGTCGGCGTGCAGCCGTTACGCGCTGCTCCGCTTTTCGATGATGCTGATGGCGGCACGCCACAACGCTTCGTCTGGTTCACCGCCGTCGATGACGATATGCCTGATGTAGAACCTCCCACGCCGCCTACGCTGAATCTTGGTCGCTGGGAAGCGAATCCGAAGTCATTCCCGCTCAGTATCGACGCTGACCGTAACCGTCAGCTAGCAGACCGCACCGATCCGGCTGACTACGAGGTGTTGAAGGTTCCCGACATCGCCAGCGACGAAATCAAAGCGACGCAACGCGCTATCCGTGCCGGAAACACCGAACCGCTCGACGGTCACCGTCTGTTGGTTCAACTCAAAGTCGCCGCAGCGCTAATGGCGCTAGAAGGACGACGAAAAAATATCACCGAAAACGACTGGCTCAGAGCTGCAACTGTCATGAAGATGTCCGATCAGACTCGTAAATCGGTGATGAATCAGCTTAATGAGCGAAAATCCGAACAGAACGCGAGTCGCGGCCGGTTTGAAGGTGAACGAGCGGACATCGCTGAGCAAGTAAAACTTGATCGTGCCGTCAACCGCATTACAAACAACTTCGTGAACCATCTGGAATCCGGTGGTGGTGAAATGGCCCGGGCTCTGGTCCGAAAGAAGTTCAGCGCGCGTGATCGAGTTTATTTCGATGATGTAGAAACTTCGTTGATCGAATCGGGCCGCATTAAGAAATACTCAAGCAAGAATGACGGGCCAGGTGGTTTCATTTTGCAGCTAGTGAAGGGCTCTAGCAAATGAATCTAGAAGCGTTCCCGAGCGCGCACGCACACGGTGGACACGGTGGACACGGTGGACACGACGTGCGAAACGCGGTTCGGACCAAAATCCAAACTACCAGGAAAGATAGAAATATATGTTTGGCTGTATAGGGGCTAGCGCGGAGTTTTCACGGGACTTGTCCACCCTGTCCACCCTGTCCACCGTGCGTCAGACAGGACGGGGCCAAGCCAGCAAACTAGCAAACGAGCAAGCGCCCGAAACGGGGTCTCCATCATGAGCGTTGAGGTCATCGCACGAACACCGATGCCGATGTGCGGAGCGCAATCGTGTCGTGGCGTAGCTGACCGTGGTGGCTTATGTGTGTTGCACCGTCGAGCGTTTCAACTGACTACGAAGGTGCAGGATGCACTTTTGGAATTTGTTAACGGTATTCGCCCTTTGAGTGCGAATGACAAAGATATTGTTTCGGCCGGTGACTATTTGGCAGATGGATTGAGTCTACTGGTCGGGGTGGTCTTCGATGAAGTTATCGAATTTGACAAACCTTTGCTTGTCGTGGACTACGGCGAAGAAGGGCAACGGCGACCACGATGGCGAGTCGATTTAAAATGGCAAATTGCAGATGAAGGATATGATGATGAGTGAGCTATCGGAAGGTCAACCTATCGAAGGCCGTGACTGGTCGAAATCGCCTGTGCCGCATCGCCAATGCACCGGACATAAAAAGAGTGGCGAACGGTGCAAAAACGCTGCGATCCTCGGTGGCACGGTCTGCAAATTTCATGGTGGAGCAGCCAAACACGTTCGTAACGCCGCCCGCGTCCGTCTTGCAAATGCCGCTGATCGCATGGCGCGCGAACTGCTCAATATGGCAACTGCCGACAATGTGTCAGATTCGGTGAAGCTGGCCGCTATCCGTGACGCTTTGGACCGCGGCGGTATCAGTGTCAAGGCGGAAATCGAAGTCACTGCAAAGCCTTACGAAAGCATCTTCGAACAACTGACGGGCGGATCACGTGACGCACATCGGTCCGCTGTTGGTGCTGGCGAACCCACAGCGGGGACACAAGAGCTTCCCGCCGCGAACCATCAGCCAATCGACGCACAGATCGTTGACGATTTGAATGACGACGACGCAGTTGATTTGGGCGACTACGCCCGACCGATCACACCAGAGAGCTACGAAAGTGGCTCTGCGTTCGACTCAGAGCGATTCGGCCCAGCCTCAGCGCCACCGACTGACGGCCTGATGAGCCTTGAGGATGCCAACGCCGAAATACGCAGGTTGCAGACTGAGGCTGCTCGGGCTATGCGCGAGCAGCGAGCGCTACCACCAGGCCGCAGCACATAGCGAAAGCGGCTGTAGCGCAACATATTTCAAATCGCACGCTGATCTGGATCGCACGTGGATAGCACAGCGAAGGTTAAAATAGCTGTTGACCAGGCAATACCGGCTGGTAAAGCATCAGCCGGATTGCTTAACCTCGTAGAGCCACGCCCATGTTTCGATGGTCTGTTGCAAATGCTCTGGATACAGCCGTGGCCTGTCGGTGTCGTCATGCCAATTCTGCGCCTGAGCCTCATACAGCGCTACCGCACACTCAGCCATCGACACCGCGTTATTGACGCTTTCCGAGATCATTCGCGACATATCAACTTCACCGCTGGGCATGTAGTCCAGCGGCCACTTGAGGCCGTGAACGATTGCGGAACTTACGTTGTAGAACGAGCGCGCCACTTCTTCGAACGGATACCCGACACGACCGTACGGCCCATTGCCCTGGTCGTGGGCTGGCGGGTGCTTGTCGAGCCACCGCGCAGCCGCAACAACAACAGCGCTCTTCCCCAGTACGGGCACTTTTGTCGTTTTTTGTTGTGCCCGTTCTAATATCGCCTCGCGCTGTTTGTGCAGACGCTCGTGTTCCAGAAACTTCTTGTGCTCATCGGGTAGCTCTTTGCCAGGTCCGTCTTTGAACCACTTGCGCGTGGAGCTGTGATATCCCTTCTGCTCCCGAAGTTCTGACGCGGTGAATCGAACGCTAAGGTTGCGTCTCACATTCCGGTCCACGCTCGACAGCAGCCATATGGTTGTGGCTGCTGTCTCGGTCGCCATGCGGCTCAACGTCAATAGTGACGTAGCGTGACTATCACGGGATTGCGCGCGTCCAGCGATCAATTCAGCAATCGATGTGATGCTGTCAATTCCATTCATGATTGGGAAAAGGGCTGTGCCGCTAACCATGTCGCCTGCGTAATCGGTCATGAATTCGGCATCATCTAGGGCAAGGCTGCTACCGGCGTCATACGGGTGTCGCCGTACGCCCATCGCCCACGGATTGAGTGCCGCACCACGTTTGGCCTTTGCTTCTGTGCGTCCAACGATTTCCAAAGTCTGGGCTCGATTCATCAACGCCGCGAGTAATTCCATCGGGTCCGGTTGGTTCATTAGGCCGTCGCGGCTTCGTCGGCTACGAGCGCCAGCTTGGGCTTGGCTGCCAACTCAGACAACGCCGCTGCAATCTCAGCATCACGACCGGACACCTGGTGTTGATACCGGAGCGACGCCGACACAGTCGAATGACCCAAATGGTTCATCGTCTCGACCAGGTTGCCGACGCGTGCAACCTGAGTGCCTGCGAAGTGACGCAAATCGTGAATCCTAATGTGGTGTAAACCAAGCGATGTCAACGCAGGTCGCAAAGCGTCACGGATAACCTTGTCGCTCAGGTGGCAGCCACCACGAACCGGCTTAAATAGCAGATCGTCGGTGTCGGGACCCACGTAGCTAGCTAGATGCGCAGCGATATCATCACGAATATGCGGTGGTACCACCACGATTCGGGGTTTTCCGCTCTTTGGCGTATCGATCCGGCATCCTTCACGATGGGTGAAAGCACGGCCAACCGAAATCACTTCGCAACCCTTGCCGATGTCTTTGCGTTTCAGTTCGCATACCTCTCCGTACCGCAAACCGCACCACGCGCTGATCAGCACGTATGCTTTAAACCGTTGTGGTTTGATCGTGTCGGCAATCTGAGCCAATTCGCTAACGGATGGAACGTTGGCTTGCGTTTTGGATTTGACCGTGGCTGCGCCGTCGATCTGGCAGGGATTGCGGTCGATCAGCCCATCTTTGACTGCTGTCGTGCAAATCGACTTCAGCAATCCGTAAGCGTGACTGCGAAGCGTTGGCCGATCGGTCAGGGTTGCCGCATACCAACTTCGCACCATCTGCGAGGTCAGGCTCGATACCGCCACATTGCCTAGCTTCGGTTCGATGTGGTTGGTCAGGATTGATTTGTAATGGATTCGGGTGCGCGGCTTAAGATTTCGCTGTTCGATCCACCGCGAGGCGAAAACGCTCAACGTTTCTTTGTTGACGGTTTCGACTTCGGCTCTCGCCGCTGGTGATGTCCAAACCCCGATACCGAGCACCGCGTCATCGATCATGCGACGTTCGCGGCCAAGCCACAGCTCAGCGCTCATCTTCGATTCAAATGTCTTGGGCGCGTTGTGTCGCTTTCCGTCAGGGCCGATGTAGGACGCCTGCCAGCGCTTTGACTTGTTGGGAAGCTGGCGGATATATCCCCATCCGCGGTGGTTCTTGGTCGCGCTCATTTGCATTTTCCTTTGGCCTTGATTCTGTCCCGGTTTTCATTGATTCGAGATAGGTTTGCTATAAAGCCAGCCGTAAATCATCCTGACCAGTGCGTTTTGCTATCCCATGCTATCAGTGTGCGATCCAGCCTTGTAGATGCTTGCCGAAAGTTACCGGAAGTTACAGACGTGTTGTTCGTGAAACGCCAGCTCATAAGGCATAAATGCTGATCATGCGGTCAGCACAACGAGCCGCGTCGGCTAATTCGATCCCAGCCGGGACCACCAATCACCGCAGGTCAAAACGCTCCACCCGAGCGCCGGCCGCCAGTGTGACGGCTCGACGCGGCTGACCGGCCCCAATCCGACCGGCCCTGCCGCCGCTTCGTATTGCAGGCGCCGTCCAGCCCCGATAAGTTCGCTGTATGCGAACGTGCGCCGGGTCGTGAACCGGGCTGCAATGCGCATCCAGGTGCACGTCCGGCAAGTTAGCGAGTTTGCTCGTCGCGCCGGGCGCCTGGCCGGAATCTCTTCGTTCGTCAACGGCTCCTGACGCCGACGCTCATGGTGGTGGGGTTGGTGCTAACGGGGACGCGGGCCGCGGAGGCCGAGGCCGTCTCCCAATTCCTCGATACCTGCCGGGCCGAACCCGCGTGCCTGCTGGTGGAGGGTGAGGCCGGTATCGGCAAGACCACGTTGTGGCTGGCCGCGCTGGAGCAGGCCCGTGAGCAAGGGATGCGTGTTCTCACCGCGCGTGCGGCAATCACGGAATCGGTGACGGCCTACATCTCGCTGGCCGACCTGCTGTCGACCGTCGATCGTGCGGTGCTTGACGCGCTACCCGGACCCCAGCGCCTGGCGATCGACCGGATCCTGTTGCAGGTCAGCGACGACGGCCTGACGACCGATCAGCGTGCGGTCGCGGCGGCGTTTCTCTCGGTCGTCGACATCCTGGCCGAAAACACTCCGGTGCTGGTGGCCATCGACGACCTCCAGTGGCTGGACCCCTCGAGCGCTCGCGTGGTGGCATTCGCGGCACGACGGTTTTCCGGTCCGGTCGGCCTGCTGGCGACCGTGCGCACCGGTGACGGTGACGATGTGTCATGGCTGCAGCTCGAAAAGCCGAACGCCACAAGGCGAATGACACTCAACCCCTTGGCCATCGGCGCGCTGCACCAGGTCATCACCGCACGGTTGGGCCGCTCGTTTTCCCGGCACGCCATGCTGCGCATCCACGAGGCGTCCGGCGGTAACCCGTTCTACGCCATCGAGTTAGCGCGCACCATCCCCGAGGGCGAAACGGGCATCGAGATGACGCTGCCCACCACCTTGACCGGGCTGATGGCCTCCAAGATCGGCGTGCTGGATGAGGATCTTCGCGACATCCTCCTCGCCGCCGCATGCCTGGCCAGGCCGACCATGGAAGCCGTCTCGCAGGCGACCGCCCGGGACGTCCAGGAGTGCGTGGACCGACTGTTGGACGCCGAGCGGCGCGGCATCGTGACCATCGATCGCAACCGTGTGCGGTTCACCCACCCGCTGCTCACCGCCGCGGTCTATACGATGGCCACACCCACGCAGCGGCGCGTCATGCACAGGCGGTTGGCGACCGTGGTCGACCACCCGGAATTGCGGGCTCGCCACCTGGCGCTGGCCGCCACCCACGGTGATGCGGAGACGCTGACGGCCCTCGATGCCGCAGCCGAGTTGGCCAACAGGCGCGGGGCGCCGGCGGCCGCCGCGGAATTCATCGAGTTGGCCAACGAGCTCGGCGCCGTCAGTCCTGAACGCCAGATTCGCTGCGCCGCATTCCATTTCAGCGCCGGCGACGCCGCACGCGCGCGGAGCATCCTCGAGGAAGTCATCGGGACGCCCGCGCCGGCGAATGTACAGGCCGAGGCGCTCAGCCTGCTGGGGATGTGGGCGTTGCTCGACGGCAGTTCACGGGACGGCGCCCGAAAGCTGCAACGGGCCGCGGATGCGGCCGCCGGAGACGACAGGCTGCTAAGCCACATACTCACGACATTATCGTTCGCACGCCTCAACATTCACGAGTTCGACGCCGCCATCGACGCGGTTGACGAGGCGGTCGTCACGGCGTCCCGGCTGGACGACCGTCAGCTGCTGAGCCAGGCGTTGAGCATGCGTGTGCTGGTGCGATTCCTGGTCGGCGAGGGTTTCGACGAAGAGGAATTACGGACCGCATTGACCCTGGATGACGGCGACGATCCGTCCTCGGCCACGATCTGGCCGACGCTACATCGCGCCGAATTGCTCATCGGCACAGGCAGACTCGACGACGGGCGCCGGGAACTCAGAGCAATTCGGCAACGCTATATCGATCGCGGCGCCGAAAGCGAAATGATGGTCGGCGCGTTCCACAGCGCGCTCAATGAGATGTGGCGCGGTGATTTCGCGGAGGCCTCGCTCATCGGGGAGGACGCACTACAACGCGCGCGCCAGCTCGACGCGGACCTGCCGCTGGCCGTGGCGCTGATGATCCAGGCACTGGTGGCCGCCTATGCCGGCGACGAGGCGGTCGCACGCCGCGATGCCACCGCCGCCTTGGCGGCCGCCGAGCGCTGCGACTCGCCCGCGCTGGTCACCGTCTGGCCCACCAGCACGCTTGGCTTTCTCGAGGTTTCGCTGGGCGACTACGAAGCCGCGCTGCAGGCACTTTCACCGCTGCTGAGCGAGTTCGAGCGAAGCCCGCGCGCCACAGAGATTTTCGTCACCCCTTTTCTGCCCGATGCCGCCGAAGCCCTGATTCAGCTCGGACGGCTCGATGAGGCGCGGCCCCTCATCGACGTCTTGGAGGCCAACGGACATCGGTTGGGCAGGCCGTGGATGCTGGCGTCGGGTGCGCGTTGCCGGGCAATGCTGCTGGCCGGGGGCCGAGACCTCGGTGCGGCGCTGGCGGCCGCGCAACGGGCGATGGCCGAACACGAGCGGTTGCCCATGCCATTTGAGCGCGCCCGCACGCAGTTGCTACTCGGAGAGATCCTGCGCAGGCAGCGCAGCCGGGAGAATGCCGCCGCGGCGATGCGGGCGGCGGTGGATACGTTCGTGGAGCTGGGCACGCCGCTGTGGGTGCGGCGCGCGCGAAGCTCGTTGGAGCGCATCACTTTCGGCCGAGCCGACGCCCAGGTGCTGACGCCGGCCGAGCGCCGGATCGCCGATCTGGCGGCGGCGGGCAAGACCAATCACGACATCGCCTCGGGGCTGTTCATCAGCCCCAAGACCGTCGAGGTTCATCTCTCACGGATCTACCGCAAGCTCGGCATCCGGTCACGCGCCGAACTCGGCCGCCGCCTCGACCAACTGGAAGTCGATTCCTGACACGGCGTCCGGCCGCCGGAAAGTGTAGGGAAATCCCTAATTGATACGGCGGGTGCTGCGGGCGTTTGCTGGACCCACCGCGCGGGCGGCGGTTGCCTCATCGACGAACAAGAGACATACGGGTGAGACCGTGTGTCGCGCATATCGAAAGGAACGCCATGCCAACGACTCCGCGCTTGCACACCATGGCCGCTGTGCTCGCGGCCGTCGCCATCGCCGCTAGCAGCGCACCGCAGGCGATGTTGCCGAGGGCCCAGGCCCACCCGGGCCAACACACCGTGGTGTACCGGATCCTCGGCGGTGGTGACGTCTTCTCCGTCATCCCCGACCCCGGAACACCGGTGTATCCGGCGAGCACGACCACCTGGGTTTCGGTGCCTTGGTCGCAGACCGTGCAGGTTACCGGTAATCCGTACCTGGCGTTGAACTACACCGATAAAACCGGCGGCCCGCACGACTGTGCGATTCAGGTGGACGGCCAGCCCGTCCCGCTCACCGAACACACGACCGGTAGGTGCGCGTACCAGATCCCCGGCCCCGCGCAGTAATACGCGGACGGCGACGACAACGACACGAAGGAGAGCAGCGGTGAAGCATGGGATCGTCGTCGGCGCAGCCGGCATGGCCGTCGTCATCGCGAGTTGTGCTGGCTGTTCCGGTAAGTCAAACACGGGCGCATCAAACCCGCCGGCGCCCGCCGGACCGCAGGTCATCGTCGACGGCAAGAGCCAGAACGTGACCGGCGCGGTCACCTGCAACCCGTCCGGGAACAGGATCACCATCGGCATCGGCGACGCGGCCAACGGTCTGGGCGCGGTGATCAGCACCGACAACCCGCCCATCGTTCACGCGGTCGGGCTCGGCATCGTCGACGGCATCACGCTCGGCTATTCCGACGCCGCACCGGGTCAGGGCGGATCCGCCGGGGCCGCGGCAAGCGGCAAGTCCTACCAGATCAAGGGCACCGCGACCGGTGCCGACACCAGCGACCCGCACCAACCGAAGCCGGTAACCAAGCCCTTCGAGTTGGACGTGACCTGCCCTTAGAAGGGAACGCAACCGATGTCCATCAAACGTCTCGCCGCAGCAGCCGGAGTCGCTGCGGGCCTGGGCTTGTCCGTCGCGGGGGTCAACGCGGGACTCGCCGGCTCCGCCCCGCCGTTGGACCCGCCGCCGTGCCCCAACGGGCAAAAGGGCTGCTCCGGTGTCCCCAACCCCGGCCCCGGGTATGGGGGCACGGGGACGGTGCCTGCTCCCGGGTCACACGTTCCCGGGGCCGGCGGCGCAACGCCGACGACCACGCCGCCGCGAAACAGCACCCCGCCCCCGACCACTTCGAAGCCGTGGAGTACCACTCCGCCGCCGACCACCTCGAAGCCGTGGAGTACCACTCCGCCGCCGACCACCTCGAAGCCGTGGAGCACCACTCCGCCGCCGACCACGTCTGCGCCGTGGAGCACCACTCCGCCGCCGACCACGTCTGCGCCGTGGAGCACTTCGGGACCGACACCGTCGCAGTGGAGCACTCCGGCGCCCACGACCTCGATACCGTTCTCGTGCCCCGCCTGGCATCCGGACTGCACCCCTGCAAACCAAAACCCGGGTCCCAGCCCCAGCGCCGGCCCCGGATACGGGGGCGCCGGCTCGACGCCGCCGTCACCCTCGGCGCCGTGGGGCGGCTCGCCGCAACCGACCCCCAACCGCCCGATCCTCAACGCGCCGAACTATCAGCCGCCACACGAGCCGTACTACCCGCCGCGTGGTCCGATCTTGCGCGGCGCTCCGCAAGTCGGCGGCCCCGTCGACCTGCCCGGCGGCTTCTGGATTCCGGGTCAGGGGGCGCCGCCTCCGCCGCGGCCGAACGGCTACGGCTGGAATGATGGCCCCGCTCCGGGCCAGCCCCCACCCAACTGGGAGGGTCCGCCGCCTGCCGGTGGCTGGAACGGGCCACCGCCGGCCGGCGGTTGGAACCGCCCGTGGACCGGGCCACCGGTTGACGCGTCCTATGGGCAGCGCTATTTCGCGCCGTTCACCTACAACACCTACACGGTCCTGCCGATCTTCAACTGGCAGTACGGCGGTTGGGGTTACTGGTTCGACGGCATCTGGACCCCGTTGTACTGAGCCACTGCGGGTGGCTGTCGAATTCGCCTCAGGCACAGACATTCTCAAGAAGAATCGGCTAGATACTCACTGGGCCAAGCGAATTCGGCGACCACTTCAGTCGAAGGCGAGCGACCATCCGATGACGGCGCTGATCCGTTCCGCGGGTGCGCCCGCGTCGACGCAGACCCGCGCGACGGTTTCCGCCGATTCGGCGGCGAAGATGCCGAAGGCATACTCATCCGCGGGAACCGCCAACGCCATCAGCAGTCGGATCTGGCTGCCGCTCGCCGCCATGGATGTCGCGCTGTCGTTGAGATGTCCGGCCGTCTCATTGATGGAATGCGCGTGCGCGTCAGGGCCGTACCACTCGACCAGGAAGCGTTCCAAGCCCGCGCCGGCGATCACCATTGCCCCACGCTATTGCGCTGCACGGCCCGCCGATATCAGGGATATTCCTACTCTTTGGCCCTCGCGACGACGCCCCAACGTAGGCTCGCGCGCTATTGCCTGATCGTGCTCGCTGAGCGACCATGAACTGCATGAGTAAGGTAACCCTAACTACCGAGCTGCCGATCCCGGTCGAGACGGCGTCCGCACTGGCGCGCAAGCCCGAGCTGATGCGGCACGTGTTGAGCCCGGTGCTGCGGGTGTACCGGCTCGACGTCCCCGAGCGCATCGAGGTGGGCACCCAAGGATCGGCGCGGTTCTGGTGGTTCGGCGTGATCCCGGCCTGGACGCATCACCTCACCATCAAGCGACTCGAGCCGACCGAGATCTACACCAACGAGCACGGCGGACCCGTCCGGACCTGGAATCACCGCCTGACGTTCGAACCCATCGACGAGCGCAGCTGCCGTTACACCGACGAGATCGAAACCGACGACGGCCTGCACGGGCTGCTCACCCGCGCCTTCGTCCGGGTGATGTTTCGACACCGGCATCGGCGATGGCGCAAGCTCGCGCGGATCCTGCACTGACAGCGCACACCCGAGAGAGGACGGCGAACCATGGTCGGAAATCAAGAAGGCGTCGGCATGCTGAAACTCGAATGCCCGCAACGCCATCCCGTCGGCAGAATCCTCAAAGACGCCCCGCATCAATCCGTGCAGTTCGACCCCGGGGCTCAGGTCGGGCCGCGGCGGTTCTGGCCGGACGAAGACGAACAACCAAACTTCAAGGCGCTCTGCAGGTTCTGCGACAAGCCGGTGGGGGACGCCACGTCGACCCTGCAGTCCAAGCTCTCCTCGGTGATCGCCGACGCGTCCGCGACGGCGGAGACGGCGACGCTGCCTTACGTGTAGGCGGCGGGTCGCCCGGATACTGTAAGAGCTACAGTAGCGGCGCGACGCATCCGCGGAGCCGACCCGAGAGGAGTCCCGTGGCGCAGACACCGCAGAACACCCCCCGTCCGCCCGACGGCGACTGGTTGGGCACGCCGTACCTGCGCTTCGAGCGCCACGGACCGATCGCCGTGTGCACCATCGACCGGCCCGAAGCGCGCAACGCGCTGAGCCCGGCCATGTACTTCGGAATCCGTTATGCGGTGGGACGTCTCAACGAGGACCCGGATCTGGCCGGGCTGGTGCTCACCGGAACCGGCGACGTCTTCGCCCCCGGCGGCGACATGGGCGGCGGGGGAGGCGAGGACAACTGGATCACCTTCGGTTCGGCGCTCGGCATGGACGTGACGCCGTTCGACGCCGTGCGCACCTCGGCCAAGCCCATCGTCTCCGCGGTCAACGGGCTGTGCCAGGGCGGCGGGTTCCAGATCGCGTTGTGCAGCGACCTGTCGGTGGTCAGTGATCGGGCGACCTTCCGGGTGCCCGAGTTGTTCCGCGGCTACGCCGACACCTACTACAGCCAGATGCTCACCCGCGTCATCGGGCCGGTGCGCACCCGCGACCTGATGTTCACCGGTCGGGTGCTGACCGCGGTCGAAGCCCTCGACTGGGGCCTGGTCACCAGGGTGGTGCCGCACGAGGGCCTGCTTGACGCGGCGAACGAGCTACTGGCGCAGTGCTGTCGAACCGCACCGCGTGCCCGCGGCGTCATCAAGTCCAGCATCGACGGTTACCTGGGCCTCTATGACCGCATCGGCATGACCGCCAGCCTGTCCGACGCCGAGGCCATCGAAGGCTTCCGCTCGTTCAAGGAGCGCCGCTCGCCCGACTGGGTGCATCCAGAGCTGCGCGTGCAGGGACGCCTATAAGTCGATCCACTCGCCGTGCGGGGCGACCCTGAGCACGTCGCTGATGCCGGCCTGATCGAACGCCGCGACGAATTCGTCGACGCCCTCGGCGAAATGGGCCCAGCCGTCGACGTGGGCGGGGATTACCGTCCTGGCGCCAAGCAACTCGGCCGCGGCCGCCGCGCGCGCCGCGGTCAGCGTCAACGGTCGCCCACGCTCCTTGGTGGGCACGCTCGCCGCACCGGCGAACAGCACGGCGATGTCGACCCGACCGACGCGATCGGCGACGTCTTTGACCGCGGTCATGGAGGCGTTGTCGCCGCTGAGGTACACCGTCGGCAGGCCCGGCCCGGACAGCACGAAACCCGTCACCTCGCAGTTGATGTGGCCGCCGGCGTCGCGCCGGCCGTCGGCCGGACCGTGGACCGCCGGAACCGCTTGCACGGTAAGCGACGTGGATGCGCCGTTGAGTTCGTGGGACTGCCAGGGCGCCACGCCGACCGCCGGCGGACCCAACCGGCCCGCGGCGCCGGGATGGGTGAGCAGCAGGGGCGCGGCCAGCGCCATGCGGCGGCCCTCGTCGTCGAAGTTGTCGGGATGCTGGTCGTGGCTGACCAGCACCACATCCACCGGCCCGAGGGCCTCGACGCTCACCGCGGGACCGGTGAGCTTGGTCAGGTAGGCGTGTACGCCCGGCGGGTCGAACGTGGGGTCCATGACGATCCTGCGGCCGGCGATGTCGATGACTGTCGTGGGACCGCCCAGCACGCTGATCGCGCAGTCGCGGCGCGCGGCATCCAGGCGGGTGCTCATATGCCCCGCGCCCTATCGCGCCAAAACGGTTCCCGCAGCTCGGTTTTCAGGATCTTCCCGCTCGCGTTGCGGGGGAGTTCGGGCACGAAGTCGACCGTGCGCGGACATTTGAAGCCGGCCAGATGCTCGCGGCAGAATTCGATGATGCCTTTCTCGTCGACCTCGCCGTCGGCCACCACGATCGCCTTGACCGATTCGCCCCAGAAGTCGTCGGGCACCCCGATCACCGCGGCGTCCTCGACGGCGGGATGCTCGATGAGCACGCTTTCCACCTCTGGGCCGTACACGTTCTCGCCGCCGGTGATGATCATGTCCTTGATGCGGTCCTCGATGTAGACGTAGCCGTCGGCGTCCAGCCGACCGATGTCGCCGGTGCGCACCCAATCGTCGGCGGTAATCGTCTCGGCCGTCGCGTCCGGCCGGTTGAGGTAGCCCGTCATGTTCTGGTTGCTGCGCACCCAGACCTCACCGGACTCGCCGGTCGCCAACGGGTTACCGGTCTCGGGGTCGGCGATGCGAATCTCGCAACCCAGCACGGCCTTTCCGGCCGCCAGTTGCAGCTCGGGCCGCGCCGCGTCGCGGTGATCGTCGTCGGACAGCGCGGTGACCGCCCCGCACAGTTCCGTCTGCCCGTACACCTGCACGAATTTCGTGTTGGGCCAGGTGGACAGCGCGCGATGCAGCAGCGGTAGCGGCATCGGTGCGGCGCCGTAGACGATGTAGCGCAGGCCGGCGAGGGCCGCGGTCGCCGCCTCACCCGCGTCCAGGAACCGGGCGATCACCGGCGGGACGAAGAACGCGTGCGTGGCGCCGGCCCGCACCGCGCCGATAAGCGTTGCCGCGTCGGGCTCACGGGTCATGAATGTCGGTGCACCCGAACGGATTCCGAATAGCGCATAGCCGATCCCGCCGACGTGGAACAACGGCATCGCCACCAAGTTGGCGTCGCCCTCGTCGAAGGGAAACGCCGGAGCCAGGTTGGACGCGTGATTGACCAGCGCGCGCTGGCTGAGCAGCACGCCCTTGGGGCGTCCGGTGGTGCCGGAGCTGTAAATCACCAACGCCGTCTCGTTTTCGTCGACGCTCGCGTCGGCCTGCGTCGGGGGCGCCGCGGCGAGCAACGATTCGTATTCTTCACCGACCTCGATGATGCGTTCCACACCCGGGACCCGCTCGGCGGCGGACACGGCCGCCGCACGCAGCTCGGCGCCGACGAGCAGCACGCGGGCGCCGCTGTCGGTGAGGACGTGGACGAGTTCGTCGCCGACCACTCGCCAGTTGACGACCGTGGTCACGACGCCGATCGAGGCGCCGGCGATGAGGACCTCGAGACAGGCGGGGTGGTTCTTGTCCAGGAAGGCCACGCACTGGCCCCGCTCGAGGCCGGCGGCGCGCAGCGCACCGGCGGCGCGACGGATCCGCGAGCTCCACTCGGCCCAGGACCACTGGCGTTCGCCGTACCGGATGGCGACCGCGTCGGGCCGGTGCTGTGCGTGTCGTTCGACGATGCCGGCGAGCGTCTCCGCCGTGCTGGTCGCCGTCTCGGCTGATGGCATGAACCCCTCCGCGGTCGATTCGTACCAGTTTGTAATACGCGGTCGGTTGCACGCGTGCGACGCCGACCTTCGCCCGCGCGGGTCGCTAGCGGCTCATTGCAGGGAGCTGATCATCATTCCGCCCTCGCCGGCGGCCTGACTGGTCGCGCTGCTGTCCTGGCGGAAGTCGATGAACGCCGATCGGCCGTTCGAGGCGTTCAGCAGCTCGGTGAACGTGCCGATCACCGGGATCGCGCCCTGCGGGTTCACCACAGTCGCGGTGTAGTCGACGGAGGCTTCCTGCTGGAAGTTGGGGCCGGGCAGGGGCTTGGTCTCGGGCGCGGTCAGGCGGTTCACGTCGGTCAGGATGGCCGATGCGCCGCCGGTGAACTGGTCGATGTCGGCCTGCAGCAGCCCGGCGGCGTCCGCGCCGCCCGCGGCTTTGACCGTGATCCGCAGCTGCGCGGTGGTGTCGGCGTTGTTCAGCGCCACCCAGTTCGGGCCGCGGTTTCCGACGGTCCAGCCGGGGGCCGGGGTGACCGAGACGCCCGGCGCGATGGCGACGGCGTCATCGGACAACAGCGCGACCGCGGCGGTTGGCGCGGCCCGGTCGACGGGGGAGCCGAGCAAGACCACCGCGGTGACGGCGGCCGCGCCGATCGCCCCGAAACGCCATCCGGTCCGGCGCGACCGCGCCCGCTGCTGAGGTATTGACATCGGCCTATCGTCCTCCAGCTGGCACGGCTATGTCCAAGACGGGTTTGCTATGGCTCGATACAGCCGGCCTATCGAACGCCTGCATTGGTAAAGCCAACGGCGCGAACGTGTGTCACCATGACGGGGCCGAACCGCCCACCACCCGTGAAGGATGCGACATGGTGAACCCCGACCGCGCCCGTTCCCGCACCTTCGTCGTGACCGGCGCCGCGTCCGGAATCGGGTTGGCCACCGCGCGACGGTTGTTGGCCGAGGGCGGCACCGTGATCGGCGCCGACGTGGCCGCCCCGCCCGACGACCTGGGCGCGCGGTTCACCTTCGTCTCCGCCGACGTGACCGACGAAGCCGCGATCGCCGCGGTGCTGGCCGCCGTGCCGGGCCGCCTCGACGGCCTCTTCCACGCCGCCGGGGTCGCCGGGGGAGGCCCGGTGCACCTGCTCGAGCGCGCCGAATGGGATCGGGTGATCGGGATCAACCTCACCGGCACCTTCCTGGTGGCCAAGGCGGCCCTGGCGAAGATGATCGACCAGCCCCGGGCCGACGGCGAACGCGGCTCGATCGTGACGGTCGCTAGCGTCGAAGGCCTGGAGGGCACCGCCGGGGGCAGCTCGTACAACGCGGCCAAGGGCGGCGTCGTGCTGCTCACCAAGAACATCGCCCTCGACTACGGGCCGAGCGGCATCCGGGCCAACGTCATCTGCCCCGGCTTCATCGAAACACCCATGGCACACAGCGTCTTCAGCATTCCCGGCATGGAGGGACCGCTGGCCTCCATCACCAAGGAGCACGCCCTGCAGCGCCTGGGGCAGCCCGAGGAGATCGCCGCCATGGCCGCCTTCCTGCTCTCGCCCGACGCCTCCTTCGTCAGCGGCCAGGCGCTCGCCGTCGACGGCGGCTACACCGCCGGACGCGATCACGGTGTGGTCGAACTCTTCGGCTTTCCCGACTGATCCAACTAAGATTCGTCCATGAGCGGTGCACTTACTCCTGACCAGGCGATCGAGGCGATCCGGGGCGCCGGCGGAGCACAGCCTGGATGCCGCGCGCTGCACGCCAAGGGCACCCTGTACCGCGGCACGTTCACCGCGACCCCCGACGCGCTCATGCTCTCGCGCGCACAGCATCTCGATGGTTCTACGGTCCCGGCGCTGATCCGCTTCTCCAACGGATCGGGCAACCCTGAGCAGCGCGACGGCGCACCCGGGGTGCGCGGGATGGCGGTGAAATTCACCCTGCCCGACGGCTCCACCACCGACGTTTCGACGCAGACCGCCCGGTTGTTCGTCTCCAGCACGCCCGACGGATTCATCGATCTGCTCAAGGCGATGCGGCCCGGTCTCACCACGCCGCTGCGCATGGCCAAACACCTACTCACCCATCCGCGGCTGCTCGGCGCGTTGCCCCTGCTGCGTGAGGCGAACCGGATCCCGGCCAGCTATGCCACCACCGAATACCACGGCCTGCACGCCTTCCGCTGGATCGCCGCCGACGGCAGCGCCAGATTCGTTCGCTACCACCTGGTTCCGACCGCGGCCGAGGAGTACTTGTCGGGGTCGGACGCCCACGACAAGGATCGGGACTTCCTCACCGACGAACTGCAGACGCGGCTGGACGGCGGGCCGGTGCGGTTCGACTTCCGGGTGCAGATCGCCGGTCCCACCGACTCGACCGTGGACCCGTCGGCGGCCTGGCAGAGCACCCAGATCGTCACCGTGGGCACCCTGGCCATCACCGGTCTGGACACCGAGCGCGAGCACGGCGGCGACATCGTGGTGTTCGATCCGATGCGGGTGACCGACGGCATCGAGCCGTCCGACGATCCGGTGCTGCACTTTCGGACGCTGGCGTATTCGGCCTCGGTCAAGCTGCGGACCGGCGTGGAACGCGGCGCGCAAGCCCCGCCCGTCTGACCGGCCGACCCGGGCCGACGCTCGCCTCGCGCCGAAATCGGCGGCACGCTAAGGTTTTTCTCCGGTGTCGCCATTTCAGATGTTCCTCATATGCCTGGCCGGGCTGGGTGCCGGTGCGATCAACGCGCTGGTCGGGTCCGGCACCCTGATCACCTTCCCGACGCTGGTCGCGCTCGGCTATCCGCCGGTGACGGCCACCATGTCGAACGCAACGGGTCTGGTCGCCGGCAGCGTCTCGGGGACCTGGGGCTATCGCGCCGAGCTGCGCGGCCAGTGGGATCGGCTGCGGTGGCAGCTCCCGGCATCGTTGGCCGGCGCGGCGCTGGGCGCGTACCTGCTGCTGCATCTGCCCGAGAAGGTGTTCGCCGACATCGTGCCGGTGCTGCTGGTGCTGGCGCTGGTGTTGGTGGTCGTCGGGCCGCGGATCCAGGCGTGGACGGCCCGGCGCGCCGAGCAGGCGGGTCGCTCGCCCGACCACGTCAGCCCGCGCCGGATGGCGACGCTGGTGTTCGGCACGTTCGCCGTCGGCGTCTACGGCGGCTATTTCACAGCGGCGCAAGGGATTCTGCTGGTCGGCCTGATGGGCGCCCTGCTTCCGGAATCGGTGCAGCGCACCAACGCGGCCAAGAACTTATTGGCGTTGATGGTGAATGTGGTTGCCGCCATTGCCTATACGGCGGTGGCGTTCGATCGGATCAGCTGGCCGGCCGCCGGGCTGATCGCGGCGGGCTCACTGGTCGGCGGGCTGCTCGGCGCGCGCTACGGGCGGCGGTTGTCGGGCAATGCGCTGCGGGCGATCATCGTGGCCGTGGGACTGATCGG
>NZ_LZLU01000111.1:0-1261 GCF_001673415.1 Mycobacterium sp. 1165196.3
CGGAGACCGCGCTGGCCCGCGGGGCCGCGCTGGCGTCGGCGAACGCGCCGCTGTTTGCCTCGTCGACCGCCGCGCTGGCATATGCGCAGGATCCCGGCACGGGCTCGGTCGACCAGTACTCGCTTCCCGAGTACCTCTATGTCCCGATCGGCTCGGAACCCGGCGACGACGACCTCGCCTACAGCGCGGTGGGGGACGAGGACGCCGATTCACCGACCGTCGTCATCGAGAAGCTCTTCCTTCCCGAGGAGAGCCAGCCGAAGCGGCGGCCGGTGCTGCTGGTCGGCAGCGGGCTGGCGGTGGTCGGCATCAGCGCGGTGCTGGCGCTCGAGATCGCGTTGGCGATCGGGATCCGCAACACGGGAACCGTGGCCCTGCAGCCCACACCGGGGCAGCACCTCATCGTCCCCGAGCAGGCGCCGGTCCCGGCGCCGGTGCAGGCGTCCGAACCGCTGTCGAAGATCAGCCTGCCCGTCCCGGTGGCCGCCCCCAAGCCGCTGAGCCCGCCGGCCGCCGCGCCGTTGCCCGCGGTTGCGCCTCCGGCGGCCCCTCCGCTGCCCGCCGCCCCTCCGGTTCCCGCGGCGCCGGTCCCCGTCGTGGTCCCGCCGGTGCCGGTGCCGGTGCCGGTGCGCATCCCGGTTCCGGTTCCCGACCCCATCGACAGCCCCCCGCTGTTCGAGGCCCCGCCGCGCCTGACGATCCCGCAACCGGTGCAGCCCCAGCCGCCGGTGCATCTGCCCCAACCGCCGTCGCCCCCGCAGGTCACCGTCCCGCAGTCACCGCCGCACCAGACGCCGCCCGGCGAGGGCACCGCTCCCAAGCCGAGCGGTCCGGGTAACTACCGCGGCGGTCACTCTCCCACGCCCGGGGAGAGCGGCCCGGGTGGCTCGGGCGGTTCGGGCGGCCCCGGTGGGCACGTGCCGACGCCGGGTTCGGGCGGTCCTGGTGGGCATGTGCCGACGCCGGGTTCGGGTGGTCCCGGTGGGCATGTGCCGACGCCGGGTTCGGGCGGCCCCGGTGGGCATGTGCCGACGCCGGGTTCGGGTGGTCCTGGTGGGCATGTGCCGACGCCGGGTTCGGGTGGTCCCGGTGGGCATGTGCCGACGCCGGGATCCGGCGGTCCCGGCGGTTTGGGCGGCGGCCACCTGCCCGCGCCCGGTAGCGGTCCGGGCGGCCTGGGTGGCGGGCATGTCCCCACACCACCGGCGGGCGGTCCCAGCGGCGGGCTTGGCGGCTTCGGCGGTGGTCACGCTCCGGCTCC
>NZ_LZLU01000112.1:0-16471 GCF_001673415.1 Mycobacterium sp. 1165196.3
ACCATGTAGGTGAGCGCCAGCGAGATCGCCACGCACGCCAGGGCCGCGACGACGGCCAGCGCCGGGTTCAGCCGCGAGGCCACGCCGCTCATCAGCCGGCTCAAGGTCAGCGCCACCCCGAGTCCGAACCCGACGCCCAGCACCACCATCAGCCAGGTTTCCTGCCGGCGCGATTTCAGCGGCGGGGGCGCCGCATCGACCGTGGGCAGCTGCTCGAGCGGCGGCAGTTCCATCGGCACGTGCACCGCCTGCGCCACCTCGGCGAGCTTCAGGTCGGTGTCGCGGCTGAACCCGGCGCTGGCCGTCGTCGCGGCCCTGGCGTGCGTGGCGATCTCGCTGGCGCTCACCTACATGGTGATCAACATCCGGGCGTTGCTGCACGACCGGTCGCTGCTGGACCGCTGGACGGGTGACGTGACGGCCGCGCTGCAGTCGGTCGTCGAGGAGCTGGTCGCCACCCGCGTGCTGGTCGCCGAGTCGGTGCTGAGCAAAGGGCTGCTGGCCCAGGACGAAGCCGAGAACGCCCAGGTGTCGGCCGCCGTCGGGGTCATCGACGCCGAACTGCGCGAGCACGCCCTGGCCGCCGCGCGGGCCGCGGCCGCGCGGGATCGGGAGATGCCGGCGGTGACGGCCGCGCTGGCGGCGGTGCGTGCAGAACTGGGAGAACCGGGTATACGAGAGGACGAAAGTCACGCCGAAGAGGGTGGCGCTGACGACACCGAAAAACCGGTTTCGAGGAGCGAAGATGGCGACCCGTCGGGACCTTCTGAATCGTTGTTGTGAGAAGGCTTATACCTGCCCGAGACTCACCCGACAAGATCCTCACGATAACCTGTAGTTAACGCCACCAATTCCTTAATTGTGTGGGCGAGAGCATAGCGAGCAGCACGAGCCCGATACGCAGAAGATCCAGGAGAGTTCGATGACCTCAGCGACCATTCCCGGTTTGGACACAGCACCCACGAATCACCAGGGCCTGCTGTCATGGGTGCAGGAGGTCGCCGAGCTCACCCAGCCCGACCGGGTGGTTTTCGCTGACGGCTCCGACGAGGAGTTCCACCGGCTGGCCGCCCAGCTGGTCGAGGCGGGCACGCTGAAGAAGCTCAACGAGAAGAAGCACCCCAACTCCTACCTGGCGCTGTCCGATCCGTCCGACGTGGCGCGGGTGGAGTCGCGGACCTACATCTGTTCCGAGCGTGAGATCGACGCCGGGCCGACCAACAACTGGATGGACCCGTCGGAGATGCGGTCCACGATGACCGAGCTGTACCGGGGCTGCATGCGCGGCCGGACCATGTGGGTGGTGCCGTTCTGCATGGGCCCGCTGGGCGCCGACGACCCGAAGCTGGGTGTGGAGATCACCGACTCGGAGTACGTCGTCATCTCGATGAAGGTGATGACCCGGATGGGCAAGGCCGCGCTGGAGAAGATCGGCGACGACGGGTTCTTCGTCAAGGCGCTGCACTCGGTGGGCGCACCGCTGGAGCCGGGGCAGAAGGACGTGCCGTGGCCGTGCAACGACACCAAGTACATCACCCACTTCCCGGAGACCCGGGAGATCTGGAGCTACGGCTCGGGTTACGGCGGCAACGCCCTGCTGGGGAAGAAGTGCTACTCGCTGCGCATCGCCTCGGCGATGGCCCACGACGAGGGCTGGCTCGCCGAGCACATGCTGATCCTCAAGCTCATCTCCCCGGAGAACAAGGCTTACTACTTCGCCGCGGCGTTCCCGTCGGCGTGCGGTAAGACCAACCTGGCGATGCTGCAGCCGACCATTCCAGGCTGGCGCGCCGAGACGCTCGGCGACGACATCGCCTGGATGCGGTTCGGCAAGGACGGCCGCCTGTACGCGGTCAACCCCGAGTTCGGTTTCTTCGGCGTCGCGCCGGGCACGAACTGGAAGTCCAACCCCAACGCCATGCGCACCATTGAGGGCGGCAACACCGTCTTCACCAACGTGGCGCTCACCGACGACAACGACGTCTGGTGGGAGGGCCTGGAGGGCGAGCCGCAGCACCTGATCGACTGGAAGGGCCGCGACTGGACGCCGGATTCCGGCGAGAAGGCCGCCCACCCCAACTCGCGCTACTGCACCCCGATGTCGCAGTGCCCCATCCTGGCGCCCGAGTGGGACGACCCGCAGGGCGTGCCGATCTCCGGCATCCTGTTCGGCGCCCGCCGCAAGACCACGGTCCCGCTGGTGACCCAGGCCCGCGACTGGCAGCACGGCGTGTTCATGGGGGCCACCATGGGCAGCGAGCAGACCGCCGCCGCCGAGGGCAAGGTCGGCACCGTGCGCCGCGACCCGATGGCCATGCTGCCGTTCCTGGGCTACCACGTCGGTGACTACTTCCAGCACTGGATCGACCTGGGCAAGAACTCCGACGAGTCCAAGCTGCCCAAGGTGTTCTTCGTCAACTGGTTCCGCCGCGACTCCGACGGCGGCTTCCTGTGGCCGGGCTTCGGGGAGAACAGCCGGGTGCTCAAGTGGATCGTGGACCGCATCGAGCATCAGGCCGGCGGCCAGGACACCCCGATCGGCATCGTGCCGACGGCCGACGACCTGGACCTCGACGGCCTGGACGTCGAGGGCGGCGACGTGGCCAAGGCGCTGGCGGTCGACCCGGCCGAATGGCGCGAGGAACTGCCCCTGATCGAGGAGTGGTTCGAGTTCGTCGGCGACAAGCTGCCCACCGGCGTCCGCGACGAGTTCGAGGCCCTCAAGCAGCGGCTGTCCGAAGCCGGCTGACCCACCCTCGGGCGTGGGCTGACCGATCAGCCCGCCAAACGCGAATCGGGGCTGGCCTTCTTTTCCGCGTACATCAGCTCGTCAGCGCGGGCCAGTAGTTCGTCCACGCCGGCGGTGTCGGAGACCGGTGCGCGCACCAGCCCGATGCTGGCCGACACCCGGTAGGGCCGATCCCCGGTCTTGTTGAAGTTCCCGAACGCCGCGGCGAGTCGCTCCTCGAGTGACGTTGTGCCGTCGCCGTTCTCGGTGACCATCACGCAGAATTCGTCGCCCCCGATGCGGGCCAGGATGTCGGACTCGCGGCGAATCGTCCGCAGCACATGGGCGACGTCCCTGAGCAGTTTGTCGCCCACCTCGTGGCCCTGCTCGTCGTTGACCTTCTTGAGGCCGTCGACGTCGAGGAAGGCGAGCACGCAGTTGTGGCCGAGGTGGTGGGCCCCACGGAGTTTCTGCTCGGCCAGCAGGTAGAAGCCGCGACGATTGTTCAGCCCGGTCAGCTCGTCGGTCACCGACAGCCGGCGGATCTCCTCGTTGGCGCGCTCCAGCGCGGCGGTGCGATCGCGCACCCGCTGTTCCAGTTCGGAGTACAGCTGGACGTTCTCCATGGCGATCGAGGTCGAGTCGGCCAGGGCCTGCAGCAGGTGCACCTCGTGTTCGGACGGCTGATGCGGGGCGGCCCAGTAATTTCCGATCGCGCCGATCGGATCGAGCTTGCGGATCGGCACCATCACCAGGCTCTTGACGAAGGTGGGGCGGTACAAGGTGTGCGGGATGCGCGAGTCGCGGTAGATGTCCGGGATGACCGCCGCGTCGCGGTTGAGCATCGCCCACCCGCTGATGCAGGACCTGATCGGTAAGCGGCTGCCCTTCCACAGCGGGGCGATCGCATCCTCGTCGGCGTAGTAGCACCGGTCGTCGTCCCGCAGCACGAACGTGGCGCCGTCACAGCCGGTGAGCTCCCGGGCCCGGGTGCGCACGATCCGCTGGATGTCGGGCAGGGTGCGCGCCAGCGAGAGCTCCTGAACCGCATGCACCAGGCGCTCCATGCCGTCGACGTAGTCGGACGGCGCGACCGCGGGGGCCGGCGGGGCAGCGGCGCATGCCGCGGGCTCGGATGCCTGCTCGGCGGTCATGCGCACCTCCGGTGCGAAGTGGCGTACCCGCCAAGGCTAACTTCCACGGCCAACGGCATTGTACTTAACTGCGTTATCGGCGGCGACTTTCCCGCGGGCGGCGGGCGGCGCCCAAAATGACCGGACGCGCGCATCGCGACGGCGCCGCGAGGGCGTCGGCCGGCGCCGCGAATCGCTTTGCTGGAGCGGGGGTGGCGCCGCAGCCGCCGACCACTTAACACCCGTCAAGTTTGGCGGCGGTACAGTCTGCGCATGCAGATCCGCCCGTATATCGGCGCCGACAAACCTGCTGTCATCCTGTACCCGTCCGGGACGGTCATCACCTTCGACGACCTCGAAGCGCGAGCCAATCGCCTGGCGCACCGGTTCCGCCAGGCGGGCCTGCGCGAGGGCGACACGGTCGCCATCCTGATGGAGAACAACGAGCACATCCACGCGGTGATGTGGGCGGCTCGTCGCAGCGGTTTGTACTACGTGCCGATCAACACCCACCTGACCGCGGCAGAGGCGGCCTACATCATCGACAACAGCAGCGCCAAAGCCATCATCGGCTCGGCGGCGCTGCGCGACACGCTTGCCGGCCTGGCCGAGCACCTCCCCGGCGGACTGCCCGAGCTGCTGCTGATCGCCGATGGCGACCTGCCGAATTGGGAGCGCTACCCGGAATGCGTTGCCGGACTGCCCGATACCCCGATCGAGGACGAGATCGAGGGCGACCTGCTGCAGTACTCGTCGGGCACCACCGGCCGGCCCAAGGGCATCAAACGCGAATTGCTGCACGTGCCACCGGCCGAGGCGCCCGGCATGATGTCGGCGCTGGTCAGTTTCTGGATGACGCCCGATTCGGTGTACCTCAGCCCGGCGCCGCTGTACCACACGGCGCCGTCGGTGTGGTCGATGAGCGCGCAGGCCGGCGGCATCACCACGGTCGTCATGGAGAAGTTCGACGCCGAAGGCTGCCTGGACGTCATCGCGCGCCACCGGGTCACGCACGGCCAATTCGTGCCGGCGATGTTCACCCGCATGCTGAAACTGCCTGAGCAGGTGCGTCATTCGTACGACCTGTCCAGCCTGCAGCGGGTGATGCACGCGGCGGCCCCGTGCCCGGTGGAGATCAAGAAGCAGATGATCGACTGGTGGGGGCCGATCATCGACGAGTACTACGCGTCCTCCGAGGCGCACGGATCGACGCTGATCACCGCCGAAGACTGGCTGGCCCATCCGGGCTCGGTCGGCAAACCCATGGGCGGCGCCGTGCACATTCTCGACGAGCACGGCAACGAGCTGCCGCCAGGACAGGCCGGCGAGATCTACTTCGAGGGTGGGTACTCGTTCGAATACCTCAACGACCCAACCAAAACCGCCTCATCGCGCGACAAGCACGGCTGGGCCACCGTCGGGGACATCGGCTACCTGGACGACGAGGGCTACCTGTACCTGACCGACCGGCGCCACCACATGATCATCTCCGGCGGGGTGAACATCTACCCGCAGGAAGCCGAGAACCTTCTGGTCACCCACCCGAAGGTGTTGGACGCCGCGGTGTTCGGGGTGCCCGACGACGAGATGGGCCAGCGGGTGGTGGCGGCCGTGCAGACCGTCGACGCGGCCGATGCCACCGACGAATTCGCCGACGAGCTGACCGCGTGGCTGCGAGACCGCTTGGCGCACTACAAATGCCCGCGATCGATCGCCTTCGAAGCGCAGCTGCCGCGCACCGACACCGGCAAGCTCTACAAGAATGGGCTGATCGAGAAGTACTCGGTGTGAGTCATGCTCCGGGTGGTCGACCTGTCGAGTGCGTCGCACGACGGCCCGGGGTCGCCGCCCGGGGTGATCGTCGCCGTCGGCTCGGCCGCTGACATCGATGCGGCCGAATCCTGGCTTGCGGCGGCAACTTTCACGCTGACCGAGGATCCCTGCGCCGACCGGCGGGTGGTCACCGTCGACTCGGTGTCGGCGACGGTGGACGAACTGGCGGCACGCTGCGATCGGTGGCCGCACGCCAGTGGGGTCTGTGACGACGTCCTGCGCGCGGTGGACCCACTGGGTCCGACGCTGTCCGGAGTGACGACCGAGTCGTTGGCGTACTCGACCCTGCAGGCCGGCCCGGAGTTCGCGCGGTGGCTGAGTGAGCGGGGCCCGGCATGCGTCCCCGAGATCGCCGACCCGGTGCGGGTGACGCGCGACGGCAACGTCGTGCGCATCGCGTTCAACCGGCCCCAGCGGCACAACGCGTTCTCCACCGATGCGCGCGCGGCGCTGTTGGAGGCCCTGGCCGTCGCGCAGCTGGATCCGTCGGTCACCGGCGTCGTGTTGAGCGGCAACGGCCCGTCGTTCTGCAGCGGCGGCGACCTCGCCGAGTTCGGCACGTTCGCCGACCCGGCGAGTGCGCACCTGGCCCGTACCCGCTACAGCCCGGCCCTGGCGCTCGACGCGCTGGCGGCCAGGCTCGGCCGGGCGTGCCGGGCCGAGGTGCACGGCCGGGTGATGGGCAGCGGACTGGAGATGGCGGCGTTCTGCGGGTGGGTCACCGCCCGCGACGACGCGGTGTTCGGGCTACCCGAATTGGCGCTGGGACTGCTTCCCGGCGCCGGCGGCACAGTCAGCGTCACACGGCGGATAGGCCGTTGGCGCACAGCGTATCTCGTGTTGTCCGGGCGCACCGTCGGCGTGCCGACCGCGCTGGAATGGGGGTTGGTTGACGAGGTTCAGAAACTCGAATAGGTGGTGGTGGTCGTGGACGGGATGGACGACACGATCGCCGCGAACATGGCGAACCACAGCACCACACCGATCACCGCCGCGACGGCACCCACGACCGCGCCGATGATGGCCCACTTCTTGGCGTTGTTGGACGCCTCCTGGGCCTCGGCGT
The DNA here is from genome assembly GCF_001673415.1 of Mycobacterium sp. 1165196.3. Lineage (NCBI taxonomy): Bacteria > Bacillati > Actinomycetota > Actinomycetes > Mycobacteriales > Mycobacteriaceae > Mycobacterium > Mycobacterium sp. 1165196.3. The sequence continues at coordinate 6,761 of NZ_LZLU01000112.1, forward strand.
AGCGGCCCTGGGCCCACAGCCCGGACACCTTAGTGGAGTGGACGATGGACACGATTCCGAACGGCAGGCAGCACAGCACCGTGACCAGGATCGCCCAGACCAGATAATTCTCGGGCTCCTGCCATCCCGGCTGGGGTGCCGGCCATCCGGCCGGCGGAGGCTGGCCCTGCCACCCGGGCGGCTGCTGAGCCTGCCATTCCGGTTGCTGGCCTTGCCATTCCGGTCGCTGCCCCGGCCATTCTGGCGAACCTCCGGGCGGCACGGGAGGATAACTCATGGCGGCTGCCTTTCCCTGTGGTTCCCTCGGTTGGCGAACAGCTTTACTGCCGTTCCGGTTCGCCGGCCGGAGAAGTCAGGCAAATATACTCCCAAACTTTGTTCCGGTCCGTGAGATTTGCGGGCCGGATCAGATCCCGCCCCGCGTCACCAGCTGGCGGGCGATCACGTTGCGCTGGATCTCGTTGGTGCCTTCGCCGACGATCATCAGCGGCGCGTCCCGGAAGTAGCGTTCCACGTCGTATTCGGTGGAATAGCCGTAGCCGCCGTGGATTCGCACCGCGTTCAGCGCGATCTCCATGGCGACCTCGGAGGCGAACAGTTTGGCCATCCCGGCTTCCATGTCGCAGCGTTCGCCGCTGTCGTAGCGCTCGGCGGCGTACCGGGTGAGCTGGCGGGCCGCGGTGAGTTTGGTCGCCATGTCGGCCAGGTAGTTGCCGATCGACTGGTGCTGCCAGATGGGTTGGCCGAAGCTCTCGCGCTGCTGGGCGTAGGCCAGCGCATCTTCGAGCGCGGCGGTGGCGACGCCCAAGGCGCGGGAGGCCACCTGGATGCGTCCGGTCTCGAGCCCCTTCATCATCTGTGAAAAGCCTTCGCCCGCAACGTCGCCCAGTATCGCCGAGCGGGGCACCCGGAAGTCGTCGAACGACAGCTCGCACGACTCGACGCCCTTGTAACCCAGCTTCGGCAGGTCCCGCGACACCGTAAGGCCCGGCCCGTGCTCGACGAGCACGATCGAGATGCCCTTGTGGCGGGGCGTGGCGTCTGGGTCGGTCTTGCATAGCAGCGCGATCAGCCCGGAACGGCGCGCGTTGCTGATCCAGGTCTTGGATCCGTTGATCACCAGGTGATCGGCGTCGTCGGGAGCCGCGGGAAGCGCGGTGGTGGTCATGTTCTGCAGATCCGAACCGCCGCCGGGTTCGGTCAGCGCCATGGTGGCGCGCACCTCGCCACTGGCCATCCGCGGCAGGTAGCTCCGCTTCTGCTCCTCGGTGCCGAACAGAGTCAGCAGCTTGGCCACCACGGTGTGGCCGCCCATCGCACCGGCCAGGCTCATCCAGCCGCGCGCCAATTCCTCGGTGACTCGCACGTAGCACGGCATGGAGACCGGCGACCCGCCGTATTCCTCCGGAACGGCCAGACCGTAGATCCCGATCCGCTTCATCTGCTCGATCCACGCCTCGGGGTAGGTGTTGGCATGCTCGAACTCGCGGATGCTCGGTTTGACGTCGCGGTCGATGAACGCCCGCACCGTGGCGACCAGCATCTCTTCTTCGTCGTTCACCTGTGATCACCTAACCGATTGCGCCGAACGTCGACTTGATGGGCAAAACCGTACGAATTGACGTCAGCAAGTCGACGTTGGGGGTTTGATCCGAATTGACCCTCGATTCCACAGCCTGCCAGCATGGGGCGTTGTGACGAGTGACGGGTATGCGGCAATCCGCGAGGGCGGGCCGTACTTCGACGACCTCTCGGTGGGGCAGGTGTTCGACTGGGCGCCGTCGATGACGCTGTCGTCCGGGTTGGCGGGGGCCCACCAGGCGATCGTCGGCGACCGGCTGCGGTTGGCGCTGGACGCCGACCTGTGTGCGGCGGTGACGGGCCTGCCGGCGCCGCTGGCCCATCCGGGGCTGGTGTGCGACGTGGCGATCGGGCAGTCGACGCTGGTGACCCAGCGGGTCAAGGCCAACCTGTTCTATCGGGGCCTGGTGTTTCACCGTTTCCCGGTGATCGGTGATTCCCTCTACACGCGCACCGAAGTGGTTGGGCTGCGGGCGAATTCGCCCAAGCCGGGGCGGGCGCCGACGGGGCTGGCGGCGCTGCGGATGATCACCATCGACCAGGCCGATCAATTGGTGCTCGACTTCTACCGCTGCGGCATGCTGCCCGCCAGCCCGGATTGGCAGCCCGAGGACGGGCCGCACGACGATCTGTCCGGCATCGGCGCCGACGTGCCCGGCCCGGCCCACGATCCGACCGCGCAATGGGACGGCGAGGTGTTCCGCAACAAGGTGCCCGGTCCGCACTTCGACGCCAGCCTGGCGGGTTCGGTGCTACACAGCACCGCCGACGTGGTGAGCAGTGCACCCGAGCTCGCCCGGCTGACCTTGAATATCGCTGCCACACACCATGATTCGCGAGTCGGTGGGCGTCGGCTGGTGTACGGCGGGCATACCATCGGGCTGGCCTTGGCGCAGGCCGGCAGGTTACTGCCCAATCTGGTGACGGTGTTGAACTGGCAATCCTGCGATCACACCGGGCCGGTGCACGAGGGCGACACCCTCTACAGCGAACTGCACGTCGAATCGGCCGAGCCCACCGGGCACGGGGGCGTGCTGGGACTGCGTTCGCTGGTCTATGCGGTCAGCGACACCGCGGCCGAGCCGGACCGTCCGGTGCTGGACTGGCGGTTTCACGCGCTGCAGTTCTGAGGCCGACGTGCGCCACGCGCACAATGGGGACGTGAGCTCGGCCGCCACCAAGTGGGGAAGTAGCGGGCTGGCCTATTTGACCGGCCTGCCCGACGGTCCCGCCGACTTCTCCCGCGCCAACCTGCTGACCCGCGCCGACGAGGTCGCGGCGGCCATCGGCGACAGGCTGGGCGTCGGTGTCGATGCGCCGAGCGTGCTGACGGGGCGGGCGGCGTTGCTGGGCTTGAGCCGCGCCGGGCGGGTGTCACCGGGCGGCGCCACGCGGCTGCTCGCCGCCCGGGATGGCTGGTGCGCGCTGACTCTGTCGCGCGCCGACGACCTCGACGCCGTCCCGGCGCTGCTGCAGGCCGACGACATGCCCGCCGACCCGTGGCCGGTGTTGCAGCGCTGGGCGGGCACCCGCCCGGTGGCCGAGATCGTCGAACGCGCGGGGCTGCTCGACATTCCGGTGGCGGGCCTGGGCGAGGCGGCGCCCGCGCCGCCGCGGATCCGCGTCCAGGGATCGCGGTTGGCGCCGCGCGGCCCGCAGGGGCTGCTGGTGGCCGACCTGTCCTCGATGTGGGCGGGTCCTTTGTGCGCGGGCCTGCTCGCGCGTGCCGGTGCGACCGTCGTCAAGGTCGAAAGCCCGCGACGTCCCGACGGCACCCGGGCCGGGAACCCGGCCTTTTTCGACTGGATCAACGGCCAAAAGCTCTGCTATGGAATCGATTTCGACACCCAGGCCGACGAACTGCGGGAACTGCTGGCCGCCAGCGACATCGTCATCGAGGGCTCGCGCCCCGCGACACTGGCGCGCCGGGGGCTCGGGCCCGAGGACATCACGGCGCGCGCCGGCCGAATCTGGCTGCAAATCACCGGATACGACGGCCACAGACCGGGATTCGGCGACGACACCGCGGTGGCCGGTGGGCTGGTCGGCACCGGCGCCGACGGGCCGGTGTTCTGCGGCGACGCCATCGCCGACCCGCTGACCGGGCTGGAGGCGGCCCTGGCGGTGGCCGAAGCCCTGGGCCGCGGCGGCGGCGAGTTGATCCGCATCTGCATGGCCGGGGTCGCCGCGACCTACGCGGCGCTACCGACCGGGCCCTCGGCATCGGGCGCACCCGTGTCGGCGCCGTCGGCCCCACCGGCAGCACCGCCGGCGTCCGGACTGGGCGCCGACAACGAGGCGGTGCGGCGCCTGGTCGACCAAAGGCGTTGCCTACCATGCTAATTCAGCGGGCCACCTTGCTGGACGGGAGGACAGCGGACATCCGGGTGGGCGCGCTGATCGAAGAGATCGCGCCGCCGGGTGGGGGCCTGGTGGCGCGCCCGGGGGAGGGCGTGCTGTACGCCCGCGGCGGCACCGTCCTGCCCGGCCTGCACGACCACCACGTGCACCTGCGCTCGGCGGCCTCGGCGCAGGATTCGTTTCTCGTCGGGCCGCCCGGGGTCAGCACCGAAACCGAGCTCACCCAATTGCTGACCAACGCCACACCGGGCCCCGACGGCTGGATTCGCGCTGTCGGCTACCACGATTCGGTGGCCGGAGAACTCGATCGGGGTACGCTGGACGCCATCGTTCCCCACATTCCGGTGCGCATCCAGCACCGCAGCGGGGCGCTGTGGATCCTCAATTCCGAAGCGCTGGGCCGGGTCGGCCTGTCCGAGCATCCCGACGGTCGGCTGCGCAGCGCCGACCGCGGCTGGTCGCTGGCCCTGCAGCGGCGCGAAACCGATCTGGCCGAACTGAGCCGCCGGATCACCGCGACCGGTGTCACCGGCGTCACCGACGCCACCCCGGACCTGGACGCCGACGACATGGCGTCGCTGACGGAGGCGCACCGGCGAGGCGAGTTCCGGCCCCGGCTGAGCTTCCTGTCACCGGGCAAGAAGATCCTGCACGACGACAGCCTGGACCTCGAGGCGCTCACGGAATGGGTTACGCACCAGCACGATAGCGGCCGGCCCGTCGCCGTGCACTGCGTGACCGCCGCCCAGCTGGTGGTGACCATCGCGGCCCTGCGCGAGGCGGGCGGCCACCCGCGGGACCGCATCGAACACGCCGCGGTGGTGCCCGACGACAATCTGGCCGACCTCGCCGAGCTCGGGGTCACGGTGGTGACGCAGCCCAACTTCGTCGCCGAGCGTGGCGACCAATACCTCGCCGAGGTCCCCGCCGCCGAACACGATCAGCTGTGGCGTGTCGCATCCCTGCGCAAGGCGCGGGTGCCGGTCGCGCTGTCCACCGACATGCCGTTCGGCCACGGCGATCCCTGGACGGCGATGCGCGCCGCGGTGCACCGCACCACGGTTCAGGGCGCCGTCCTGGGCCCGCGCGAATGCGTCTCGGCGCGAGAGGCTTTGACGATGTTCCTGGGCCGGGCCGATCAGCCGGGCCGGCCGCGCACCGTGGACATCGGGCAGCCGGGCGACCTGTGTGTGCTCAACGAACCGCCGCAGACGGCGCTGGCCGCCCTGGACGCCGGCCTGGTGGCGGCGACCGTCATCGGCGGTGAGCTGATCTACTTCGCGATGTGAGGTGCTGTCAGGTGGCCGGGCTGAGCGCGGCGCGCAGACTGTTGCATTGGCTGTCGAAAAACCGCCGCGACACTTGGGCTTTCGGCAACACCAGGTCGAAGCCGTGGAAGGCGCCCGGAATGGTTTCGACCTGGCACGGCACCCCCGCGGCGGTCAGGCGCTCGGCGTAGGCGAGGTCTTCGTCGTGGAACAGGTCGTGCGTGCCCACCCCGATCCAGGCCGGCGGCAATCCGCTGAGGTCGTCGCGGCGGCCGGGGACGGCCACCGCGGGGTCGGCGTTGCCGAGATAGGCCGCCCAGCCGAACTTGTTGCTGCGGTTGTCCCACAGCCGGTAGTGCGCCCGGGGTGCGGTGGCCGAACTGCGGTCGTCGAGCATGGGATAGGTCAGCAGCTGAAATGCCGGGCTGAGCTCGGCACGGTCGCGGGCCAGCAGGGCCAGGGCCGCCGCGAGGCCGCCGCCGGCGCTGGCGCCGCCGATGGCGATGCGGTAGCGGTCCACCGAGGGCAGCCCGGCCAGCCAGGTCAGCGCCGAATAGCAGTCTTCCAGCGGCGTGGGATACGGATGTTCGGGCGCCAGGCGGTATTCCACCGATGCGACGGTGATGCCCAGCCGCCTGCTGAAGCCGCTGCAGAGCTGGTCATCCTGCTGGGCGGTGCCGATCACGTATCCGCCGCCGTGGATCCACAACAGCGCGGGCGTGGTTTCGGTGACCCCGGCGGGCCGGAACAGCCGAACGCCGGCCCCCGAATCCAGGGTGACCACCTCGACCCCGGCCACGGGCTTGCCGAGGCGTCCCCGCCACGCGATCCCCGCCCGCATGAGCGGCAGGGTCCGGGGACCCACGAGCCGGCGTGGGGCGATGCGGACAAATCGTTGCAGGTCAGGATGAACATCGTTGTTCGTCACCGCATCAGTATCACCGACGCGAAAAATCATCAGGACGGCTGTGTGGCATCTGCCGCGCACGATTGGACGTCAGGAGGCAGCGTGACCGCCAATAACCCCCGGCTGGCTTCGCGGTTCGTCGATACGGTTCTCGGAACGCTGCACGTCCAGGTCAGCGCGGGCACCGGGCCCGCGGTCCTGATGTGGCCCAGCCTGTTGATGACGGGCGACCTATGGGCCGGCCAGGCCGCGCGCTTCGGCGACAGCCATCGGCTGGTGCTCATCGATCCACCCGGCCACGGCGGCAGTGCGCCGCTGCGCGCGATGTTCGACTTCACCGATTGCGCCCGCTGCGTCGTCGAGTTGCTGGACGGGCTCGACCTCGACAGGGCCCACTTCGTCGGCAACTCATGGGGCGGCATGATCGGCGGCACCTTCGCCGCCCGCTACCCCGACCGCCTCGACCGCGCGGTGCTGATGAATTGCACGGCCTCGAAAGCCCCTGTTGCGCAAAAGATTCAGTACGCCGCCATGCTCCGGTTGGCGAGGTTGCTGGGCGGCATCCGGCCGCCGCTGACCCGCTCGGCCGTCCGCGCATTCTTGGGCCCGACGACGCTGCGCACCCGCCCGGACGTGGTGGCGACCGTGCAGGCAGCCGTGCAGTCGGTGAACACCGATTCGGTGCGCTGGGCGGTGCGCAGCGTGGTGTCCGCCCGGCCCGACCAGCACGCCCTGCTGGCCGGGGTCACCGCCCCGGTGCTGGTGGTCGCCGGCGCGGAAGACGCCACCTTCCCGGTGGCAGAAACCCGCGCCATGGCCGACTCGATCCCCGGCGCGTCCTTCGCCGTGCTCGACCGGGTCGCGCACCTGGCGGCGCTCGAAGAGCCCGCGCGGGTCAACGAGCTGCTGGACGCATTCTTGTTCGGACACCGACGGTGAGGCAGCGGTAGTCGCCCGGACAATCAACCGAAATACCTCCGAAACACGCCCCACGTAGCTTCGGCAGCGAAGGGCCGATCGGGAGGCGACATGAAAGGTCTACATTGCGGGGCCGGCCGGATCCGTGGCGCCCCCACAGCGAAGCGGTGATCGCCGATGGCGTCGGCGCCGACGAAAACACACTGCCCTTACTGCTCCCTGCAGTGCGGGATCACCCTGGACACCTCGGGGGGTCAGGTGGCGCTCGCGCCACAAAACGACTTTCCGACCAATCGTGGCGGGTTGTGCGCCAAAGGCTGGACGGCCGCTGACCTGCTGGGCCATCCGGAACGTCTGACGCGCCCACTGGTTCGCGACGGACGCGGCTCACCGCTGCGCCCCGCCACCTGGAACGAGGCACTCGAAAAAGTCGTCGCGGCATTCCAAGACGCTCAGCGCCGGCACGGGCCGGACGCCGCGGGCTGCTTCGGCGGTGGCGGCCTGACCAACGAGAAGGCTTATCAGCTGGGCAAGTTCGCGCGCGTGGCGCTGCGCACCTCGGCGATCGACTACAACGGCCGCTTCTGCATGTCGTCCGCGGCCGCCGCAACGAACCGATCGTTCGGTATCGACCGGGGACTGCCGTTCCCACTGGCTGACATCGCCGGAGCCGACGTGGTCCTGCTGGTCGGCAGCAATCCCGCCGAGACGATGCCGCCGGCGATGCAGTTCTTCGAACAGGGACGGGCACGGGGTGCCAAGCACATCGTGGTGGATCCTCGGCGCACTTTGACCGCTGCTCGTGCCGACCTGCACCTGCAACCGGTCCCGGGCACGGACTTGGCCCTGGCCAACGGCATGCTCAATGTCGTTGCCCGCGAGGGTCTTATCGACGAGAAATACGTCTGCGAACGCACCACGGGATTCGAGGCGGTGCGCCGCGCCGTGCGCCTGTACTGGCCGGACCGGGTGGAGCGCATCACGGGCGTGCCCGAGAACGACATCGTGGCGGCGGCCCGGCTGCTCGCCAACGCCGGTCGCGCGATGATCCTCACCGCTCGGGGGGCCGAGCAGCACAGTTCCGGCACCGACACGGCGCAGGCGTTCATCAATCTCGCCCTGGCACTGGGGCTGCCAGGCCGTCAATACAGCGGTTTCGCCACCATCACGGGACAGGGCAATGGGCAGGGCGGTCGCGAACACGGGCAGAAGTGCGACCAGCTACCGGGTTATCGCAAGCTGGACGATCCTGTCGCTCGGGCCCACGTGGCGCAGGTATGGGGCATCAACCCCGCCGACCTGCCGTCCTCGGGCCGGTCGGCATACGAGATGCTCAGCGGCATCGGCAATCCCGGTGGCGTACGGGCGTTGTGGGTGCTGGCGTCCAACATCGCGGTGTCCGCACCGAACTCGACGTACGTCGCCGAAAAGCTGGCGGAGCTGGACTTTCTCGTGGTGTCTGACATTTTCCTGTCCGAGACCGCCGCGCTGGCCGACGTGGTGCTGCCCACCACGCAGTGGGCTGAGGAGTCGGGCACCATGACGAACCTGGAAGGGCGGGTGATCCTGCGTCGGGCGGCGGTTTCGCCGCCCGGGGAGGTGCGCTCCGATCTGGACGTGATGACCGATCTGGCAAAACGACTGGGGGCACAAGGCTTTTCGGCCGAACCCCAGGAGGTGTTCGAGGAACTGCGTCGGGCAAGTCAGGGCGGTAAGGCCGACTACAGAGGAATCAGCTATGAACGGATCGAGGCCCACGACGGGGTGTTCTGGCCTTGCCCGTCAGCGCTGTACCCCGACACGCCGCGACTGTTCGTCGAGGACTTCCCCACGCCCGACCGCAGGGCCCGCTTCCACGCGACCGAACAACGCGCCGCCGCCGAACTGCCCGATGACGACTACCCGTACTACCTGACGACCGGGCGAGTGTTGCGCCAATACCAATCCGGGACCCAAACCCGGCGCGTGGCACAACTTTCCGATGACGAATCCGAACCGGTGGCCGAGTTGCATCCCGCACTGGGTCGACGGATCGGAATCGCTGACGGCGACAAGGTCCGCCTCAGCACGCGCCGGGGTGAGGTCGTGATGAGAGCCCGCCTGGACGACAGCATTCGGCCCGACACCGTCTTCGCACCGTTTCACTGGGGCGGCGCGGGATGTATCAACCGGCTAACCAATCCGGCGCTCGACCCGCAGTCCCGCATGCCGTCGTTCAAGGTATGTGCGGTCGCCGTGTCCGCAATTCACGCGGGCCGATCGTTTCCAGGGAAGGAGATTGGCACATATGGGTGACGACAGCACGCCCCGATTCCTGCAGGGCGCCTTCGCGTTCGACGGCAAAGGCTACGACGCCCCGGTGCCGCTCGACGCGTCGATGCGCTACCTGGTGCCGGCGGGCGCGATCGCCCAGCCGGTGTATTTCCGCGGCGGCAACAGCACCGAGGAGCTGATCACCGTCGTGGTGATGCGCGACGGCGCCCCGATGCGCTACTTCCCGATCGGCGCCAAAGCCGCCGTACACGTGCCGCTGCGGGTCGTCGAAGACCTGCTCGCCGACACCGTGCTCGAGGTTTTCCTCGCCGCACCGGACGGCCTGAGCGGCACGGTGTTCGTCGACATCGGCCTGGTCGAAATCTAGCCCCCGCGAGGATCATTCATGACCGCACTCGTTCA
>NZ_LZLU01000113.1:0-5807 GCF_001673415.1 Mycobacterium sp. 1165196.3
ATCGAGGCCGCCCACACCGAGGCGTGGGAGATCCTCACCGAATACCGCGACATTCTCGACATTTTGGCGGGCCAGCTGCTGGAAAAGGAAACCCTGCACCGGGCCGAGCTGGAGAGCATCTTCTCCGGCGTCGAAAAGCGGCCCCGGCTCACCATGTTCGACGACTTCGGCGGCCGTATCCCGTCGGACAAACCGCCGATCAAGACGCCCGGCGAGCTGGCCATCGAGCGCGGTGAGCCGTGGCCGCCGCCGACCCCCGAGCCGGCCTTCAAGGCGGCCATCGCCCGGGCCAGCGAGGCGGCCGCCGCCGCGCGGCTGGATGCCGATCGAAACGCCAACGGCGGCAACGGTTCTCATGGCGCTCAGGGTGGCGGTAATCGGCAGGGCGATCCGCAGGGTCCCACCCAGCCCGACTACGGGGCCCCCGCCGGCTGGCGCGCGCCCGGCTGGCCGCCGCAGCAACAACAGCCGACTTACTGGCATCCGCAGCCCGGGCAGCAGCAGCCCTATTGGCAGCAACCGCCGCGCGGTTACCCGGGCCCCCAGGGCTATCCGGGACCGCAAGGCCATCCCGGCGGTCAGCAAAGTTATCCCGGTCAGCAGGGTGGAGCGGGTCACCCGGGTCAGGCGCACCCGTCGTACCCGCCGTATCCGCCGTATCCGCCGCCCGGCCAACCCGCCCCGGAGGGTGGGTCGCCGGACCGGCAGGATGACGACGTGAGCCGGTCCAACCCGCCGGCTCACGGCTGAGCAAACGGAGGATTCGATGGCCTTACGCGGTTTGGGGCCGGATACCGCGGTGCCCGCGACGCGCGCGTTCGATCAGGAGCGCGCCGAGGCTGCGGTCCGCGAGTTGCTGCACGCGATCGGCGAAGACCCCGACCGCGACGGCCTGCGCGAGACACCGGCCCGCGTCGCGCGCGCCTACCGCGAGATGTTCGCCGGGCTCTACACCGATCCCGACAGCGTGCTGAACACCATGTTCGACGAGGAGCACGACGAACTGGTGCTGGTCAAGGAGATTCCGCTGTACTCCACGTGTGAGCACCACCTGGTGGCGTTCCACGGTGTGGCCCACGTCGGCTACATCCCGGGCAACGACGGCCGGGTCACCGGCCTGTCGAAGATCGCCCGACTGGTCGACCTGTACTCGAAGCGGCCCCAGGTGCAGGAGCGGCTCACCAGCCAGATCGCCGACGCCCTGGTGAAAAAGCTCAACCCGCGTGGCGTGATCGTCGTGGTCGAGGCCGAACACCTGTGCATGGCGATGCGCGGTGTGCGTAAGCCCGGAGCGGTTACGACCACCTCGGCGGTGCGCGGCCTGTTCAAAACCAACGCGGCTTCTCGAGCGGAGGCGCTCGACCTGATCCTGCGTAAGTGAGTCTGGCGCCCGTGCAGGTAATGGGAGTTCTGAACGTCACTGACGATTCGTTCTCCGACGGCGGCCGCTACCTCGATCCCGACAAGGCGGTGGCGCACGGGTTGGCCTTGGTCGCCGACGGCGCCGACATCGTCGACGTCGGGGGAGAGTCGACCCGGCCCGGCGCCACGCGGATCGACCCCGGGGTCGAAACCGCCCGGGTTATACCCGTCGTCAAAGCGCTTGCGGCTCAAGGGATCACTGTCAGCATCGACACCATGCACGCCGATGTCGCGCGCGCGGCGCTGTGCGGCGGAGCGCGCATCGTCAACGACGTGTCCGGCGGCCGTGCCGATCCCGCGATGGCGCCCCTGCTGGCCGACGCGAAAGTGCCGTGGGTGCTGATGCATTGGCGATCGGTGTCGGCCGAGCGCCCGCACGCGGCGCCGCAGTACCGCGACGTGGTGGGCGAGGTGCGCGACGAGCTGCTGGCCAGCGTCGACGCCGCGGTGTCCGCCGGTGTCGACCCCGACCAGTTGATGATCGATCCCGGATTGGGGTTCGCCAAGACGGGACAACACAATTGGGCGCTGCTGCATGCCCTGCCGCAGCTGGTCGCCACCGGCATCCCGGTGCTGCTGGGTGCGTCGCGCAAACGGTTCCTCGGTACGTTGTTAGCCGGGGTCGACGGTGCGCCGCGACCGCCCGACGGGCGCGAGACGGCCACCGCGGTGGTGTCGGCGCTGGCCGCCCTGCACGGCGCCTGGGGGGTGCGGGTGCACGACGTGCGGGCCACGGTCGATGCCCTCAAGGTCGTAGCGGCCTGGACCGGCGGGTCGCACACGGAACTGGCTGGAGACAATGGCTGATCGAATCGAATTGCGCGGCTTGACGGTTCGCGGACAACACGGGGTGTTCGACCACGAGCGTGCCAACGGTCAGGACTTCGTCGTCGACATCACGGTGTGGATCGACCTCGCCGGCGCCGCCGCCAGCGACGAACTGGCCGACACCTATGACTACGCGGCGCTGGCCCGGCTGGCCGCCGACGTGGTGGCGGGGCCCGCGCGCAACCTGATCGAGACGGTCGGAGCCCAGATCGCCGACCAGGTGATGGACGACGAGCGCGTGCACGCCGTCGAGGTTGTGGTGCACAAGCCGCAGGCTCCGATCCCGCAGCAGTTCGCCGACGTCGCCGTGGTGGTGCGGCGGTCGCGCCGCGGCGGCCGCGGTTCGGTGGTTCCGGCGGGCGGGGCCCTATGACACGCGTGGTGCTATCGATCGGCTCGAACCTGGGCGACCGGCTGGCCCGGTTGCAGTCCGTCGTCGACGGGCTGGGGGAGACGGTGCGCGCAGTGTCACCGGTGTACGAGACCGACCCCTGGGGCCGGGTGGATCAGGCGCCGTTCCTCAACGCGGTGGTGATCGCCGACGACCCGTCCCGGGACGGGCAGGCCTGGCTGCGCCGCGCGCAGGAATTCGAGCGGGCGGCGGGCCGCGTGCGCGGGGAGCGCTGGGGGCCGCGCACCCTCGACGTCGACCTGATCGCCTGCTACGGCCCGACCGAGGTGATCTCCCGGGAGAACAACCTGACGCTGCCGCACCCGCTGGCCCACCTCCGGGCATTCGTACTCATTCCCTGGCTGGACGTCGAGCCGGACGCGCGGCTGACCCTGGCCGATGGTCCGCAGCCGGTCGCGGGCCTGCTCGCCCAGCTGGAAGCGGCCGACCGGGACGGCGTCCGGCCGACCGACCTGACCCTGCGGTTCAACGGGAAGCCGGCCGATCGGGGGCCGACGACCTGATGGGACCCACCCGCAAGCGTGACCTGACCGCCGCGGTGGTGGGCACCGCCGTGGTGGGATACCTGCTGGTCAAGGGCCTATACCGGTGGTTTCCGCCGATCACCGTGTGGACCGGCCTGTCGCTGCTGGCGGTGGCCGTCGTCGAGGCGCTGTGGGCGCGCTACGTGCGGGCGAAGATCAGCGAGGGCGAGATCGGCTCCGGCCCGGGCTGGCTGCATCCGCTCGCGGTGGCGCGCAGCCTGATGGTCGCCAAGGCCTCGGCCTGGGTCGGCGCGTTGATGCTGGGCTGGTGGGTCGGCATCCTGGTGTACTTCCTGCCCCGCAAATCGTGGTTGCGGGCGGCCGCCGAGGACACCACGGGGACCGTGGTCGCGGCCGTCAGCGCGCTGGCGCTGCTCGTTGCCGCGCTGTGGCTGCAACATTGCTGCAAGTCACCGCAGGATCCGACCGAGCACGGCGAGGGCGCGGAAAGCTAGCACTGGCAAGCCCGGGTGAGAATCGCCGGAGGCACGCGACACGCGGATTGACCTCGCGCAGGTACTCTCAGGCCATGACCGTTCTGTCCCGCGGCGCCCGGGTGCGGCGCGGCGGCCGCAGGCCGGGGTGGGTGCTCTTGACCGCGTTGCTGGTCCTCGCGATGGGGGCCAGCTCCGCATTGGTTTTCACCAATCGGGTGGAACTTCTCAAGCTCGCTGTAATCCTGGCGCTGTGGGCCGCAGTCGCCGGCGCCTTCGTTTCCGTGCTCTATCGACGCCAAAGCGACGCCGATCAGTCCCGGGTCCGCGACCTCAAGCTGGTCTACGACCTGCAGCTGGACCGGGAGATCTCGGCCCGGCGTGAATACGAACTGACCGTGGAGTCGCAGCTGCGCCGCGAGCTGGCCTCCGAGCTGCGCGCCCAGGCCGCCGACGATCTGGCTGAGTTGCGTGCGGAACTGTCCGCCCTGCGGACCAGCCTGGAAATCCTGTTCGACACCGACCTGGCGCAGCGCCCGGCCCTCGGGGGAACGCCCGAGGCCGAGCCGCAGCCGGAGCGCGCGTACAGCGAGTGGGATCGCAACGGCGAAAACCCGCGCGACAACCCCGTCGACTGGGTGTCCAGCGACCGCGTGACGTCGGTGCCGCAGGACAACCGCGACGACGCCATCATCGACGTGCCCGAAGAACCGCTGATCCCGCCTCGCCAGCAGCCGCCGCCCCGCCGTGAACGGGTCCGCAACCAGTACGAACCGGCGCCGGATCCGGCGTACGCCGAGCAGCCCGCATACGCCGAGGAGTCCGCGTACGCGCGACCGGCGGAACAACGGTTCGAGCCGCGTCAGCAACCGTCATCGCCGCCGGCGGCGCAGTTCCAACCGGAGCCGCAGCCCGAACCCGAACCGGCGCCGGAACCCCAACGGCAGCCGCAGGCGCACTGGCCGGGCCAGGGCTGGCAGCCGGCCGCCGCGGGAGGGCTGTGGTTGCCACCCGGCACGCCGGGCAGCAATTGGGTCGGCGGTGATTCGCCGGGCGAATCGGCCGGCGGACGGCGGCGCGCCCGGCATTCGGGCGTCGACGACGCCTGGGATGGGATGCCCGTCGAGCCGGTCCCGCCTGCGCCGTACGGCGACTCCGGTCGCCGGGCGCGGTCGCGTCACTCCGCGGAGTACCGCGACTACGGCGCCCGCAATTCCTTGCCCGGCGACGAGGCCCCGGTCGTGTCCCCACCGGCCGCCGCGACGCCGTCCCCGCCACCGCCCCCGGCGCAACCGGGCCAGCGGCCCGATGATGCGTTCGGCGATGCCGCCCGGCTGGTCGTCGACCGTCTGTTGGCCGAGGAGTTCACTGCCGCGCAGGGCGGCGCGCAGCGCGTCGAGCGCGTCGGCGACCACGGTCACGATGTGGTTGCCGGCATGGGCCAGCGCGGCGTGGTACAGAACGCGCGCATCCTCGGCCACGCAGAACGGTTCCCCGCCCATCTCCAGGACCAGCGATTGCCCGATCGCGTAGCCGACCTCGTCGGCCGCGGTGACGCCGAAGCAGGAATCCGCCAGCCGGCTGATGTCCTCGTCGGAGCCGGTGAATGTCATCGCCGGGTGGATCGCCAGCGGGATGCAGCCGTCCCGGGCCAGCGGCTCGAGAATGCCGATCCCGTTGGCGCCGGACGTGTGGACCACGATGGTTCCGGGCCGCACCGCCGACGTCGCCGCCAGCCCGGACACCAGCCCGGCGAGCTCGCTGTCGGGCACCGCGAGCAGCAACAGCTCGGCACCGGCGGCCACCTCCGGCGGCG
This sequence comes from Mycobacterium sp. 1165196.3, assembly GCF_001673415.1. Lineage (NCBI taxonomy): Bacteria > Bacillati > Actinomycetota > Actinomycetes > Mycobacteriales > Mycobacteriaceae > Mycobacterium > Mycobacterium sp. 1165196.3. The sequence continues at coordinate 5,437 of NZ_LZLU01000113.1, forward strand.
CCGCCACCGGGGTGTCGGGCAGCCGGCGCTCGGCGCGCTGCCGGGACGCACGGGAGATGGCGCTACACGCCACCACGACGTGGTCCGCGCGCTCCAGCGCGACACCGAGGGCGGTGCCGACCCGGCCGGCCGAGATGATTCCCACCTTGAGCCGAGCCGGGCGCAGACCGTCGAACTGCACCATCGCAGACGACCTCACAGAATCTTGTTTCGTTCCGGTCCCACTTGGTGGGTACCGTTCGGTCAGTACGACTGTAGTCGATTACCAGGCGTTACCCAATGTGAGGAAGCTCCCAGCTCAGCTCTCGCGGCGGCGGCGCCGGCCTCCTTCGGAGGGCTGCACCTGCAGGCGGGCCAGCAGGTCGGCGACC